>JBNKGC010000004.1:0-73496 GCA_050289625.1 Polyangiaceae bacterium
AGCTCGTCCAGATCGCCGTACTTGATCACGATCTGTCCCTTCCCGTCGCGATCCTTGACCTCGCAACGAGCTCCGAGCTTGCGTTCCAGGCGCTTTTCCAGATCGCGGATGCTTGCGGATTTCGGTCCGGCAGCATTGCCACCGACCTTGGTGCCCTTCTTTTTCGCACCGCGAACCAGTTCTTCGGTCTGCCGAACGCTGAGGCGACCGCGCACGACTTTGTCCGCGATTTCGCTCATCTTCGCCGGTTCTCCGGCCCCGAGCAGAGCGCGCGCGTGCCCTTCCGTGAGCTCTCCTTGGACGACCTGGCTCCGGACCCGCTCGGGGAGGCGCAGAAGCCGGAGCGCGTTGGCGATGGTGGAGCGGTCCTTACCGAGCTTTTGAGCCAGGGAGTCCTGGGTGTAGCCATGCTCTTTGACCAGACGGTCCAGAGCTTCGGCGAGCTCGATCGGATCGAGATCTTCACGCTGGACGTTCTCGACGATCGCCAGCTCGAACGCCTCGCTCGACGAGACATCCCGGACTACGACGAGGGCCTCTTTCAGACCCGCGCGCTGAGCGGCACGCCAGCGGCGCTCCCCCGCGATGAGCTCGAACTGATCGCTGCCTTTCTTTCGGCGCACGACCATCGGTTCGAGCAGGCCGTGCTGCTGAATCGACTGAGCGAGCTCGTCGAGGGCCTGGTTCTCGAAGTGCTGCCGAGGCTGACCCTTTTGCGGAACGATCTTCTCCAGGGGGCACGTGAACACGTTGCCTTCCCCGTAGCTCCGCTCCGGAGCGGACTGGGGGCGCGGCGCCTCCTTGGCAGGAAGCAGCGCATCGAGCCCTCGGCCCAGTCCTCGTCCCGTTCGTTTCATCTCGCTCACGCCGACGTCAAAAGACTTGGGTGTTTGGCCTCGAGAACCTCGCGCGCGAGCGTGAGGTAGCCCTGTGCGCCCTTGCTCTGCACGTCATACAGCAAAGCGGGAAGTCCGTGGGAGGGGGCTTCACTCAAACGCACGTTGCGAGGGATGATCGATTCGAAGACGTGGAAGTGTTTCTTCACCTCGGCTGCGACTTGGTGCGCAAGCCGATTGCGACCATCCCACATGGTGAGCACGATGCCTTCGACGATGAGATCCGGGTTCAGGCTGTTCTTCACCCGCTCCACGGTGGCCATCAGGTAGGTGATGCCCTCGAGCGCGTAGTACTCGGGCTGAAGCGGGATGATCAGCCGATTCGCGGCCCCGAGCACGTTCAGAGTGAGCACGCCGAGGGAGGGCGGCGAATCGATGATCACGTAGTCGAAGCGCGCCGCCTCGGGGCTCGACAGAACGCGACGCAGGTGGGTGCCGCGCTCTTCGTCGAAGAGCTCGTACTCCACGGCCGTCAAATCCTGGCTTGCCGGTGCGACCTCCAGGGTCGCGATTGGGGTCGAATGAATCACCTCGCTTAGTGAGTTCTCACCGATCAGCGCGTCGTAAATCGTTCGGTCTGCGGTGCCGGGGACGACGCCCACACCACTGGATGCGTTGGCCTGCGGATCGAGATCGACGAGCAGGGTGGGGCGCTCGGCGGCGGCCAAGCTAGCGGCCAGATTGACGGCGGTCGTGGTCTTGCCGACGCCGCCTTTCTGGTTGGCGACTGCGATGATTGTGGGGCGCTGGGGCATCGAGGGGGGTGCACCTTAGATCGGCAGGGCTCTCTGTGGGAGAGCGCGTTCGAAAGACAGCTCGCCGCCGGGGGAGGAGGCGCCGAACGCAGACAGGTGCGTACCTGCCTATCGAAGTGACATTCACGCTGGAAGTTTTCTTGGTTCGGGTATGTTGATGTCTTACTGTGTGCGCAGATGTAGGTGCACGTCGCACTGAGAGACTTGACGAGCCGCAAGAGGCTCCGCGCGGCGGTCTGCCACCGCTGCCACACAGGAGAACCGACCCAGATGCCCAATCCCCGTGGTTACACTTCCTTCGCCGAGTTCGAGCGCGAGGCGATTCGCCCCGGCATGCGCGCGGGCTGGAGCATGGACGAGCTGGACATGCCCACCCACGAGCGTGAGCTCGACTTCGACCTCGATCCCTTCGAAGCCGCCCTGCGTGAGGCGGAGGCCGAAGACGAAGACTACGACGAGTGAAAACTCGCCTCGTTCCGGGCCACTGATTGTGGTCCGAGTCCTTTGCTTGACCCCTTGCTTTCGCTTCCTCCCGGAAGCCCCCTCGCCCCCGCGGACTGCCTCCCGCGGGGGTCTTCTTTTGGCACTGGTTCGGACGCGGTTGCGGGCGGTTCCGTGCCTTGACCCGCCGCACCCCGCATGCCATTGAGCCATCCCTTTTCCGCACCGAGCGGAGCGCAACGTGGCGGCTCCGAAGCAGTGCCGCGCACCCGGGAAGAACTCCGGGTTTCGTTCAGTCAGGTCAGTTTCAATGCAGGTCAACGTCGAGAAAATCAGCCCTGTGCTCGTCGAGCTCAGCGTCGAGGTCGCTGCCGAGCGTGTCAGCTCGGAGTACGAAAAGTCGTTTCGGCAGGTCGCCAAGAGTGCGCGAGTCAAGGGGTTCCGACCCGGTAAGGCGCCACGCCACGTTCTGACTCACGTCTACGGCGCGCGCGTTGCCGCAGAGGTTGCGCAGCGTCTCGTCGACGAGACCTACCAGCAGGCCGTTTCGGACAACAAGGTACAGCCGGTGTCGCAGCCCGCGGTCGAGCCGCAGCAGCTCCGCTCGGGCAAGCCCTTCAACTACAAGGCGCGCGTCGAGATCATCCCGGAGATCGAGAAAGTCGAGTACGAAGGGCTGGAGGCGAAGCGTCCCAAGATTGAGGTCGAGGACGCGGAGATCGAAAAGGAGCTCGAAGGGCTTCGTCGCGCCAACTCGACCCTCGAGCCGCCGAAGGAGGCGCGCGAAGCCGCGGAGGGCGACGTCGTCACCATCGACTTCGAGGTCCTCGTCGACGACAAAGTCATCGAAAACGCCGGTGCCAAGGACTTCCAGGTGGAGCTCGGCAGCGGGCAGCTGCTCGAGGCCATCGAACAGGCCGTGCTGAAGAAGAAGGTCGGTGACAAGGCCGACGCGGTGGTGGAGATGCCCGAGAAGCATCCCCATCCGGAGCTCGCTGGCAAAGCAGCGACCTTCCGCCTCGAAGTGAAGGATATGAAGGAGCGCATCCTCCCCGCGGCCGATGACGAGTTCGCCAAGGATCTGGGTGATTTCGAGACGCTCGAGGCCCTGAAGGCAGACATCAAGAAGCAGCTCGAGGCGCGCCAGAAGGAGCAGTCGGACAACACGCTCGCCGAGCGGCTCGTCAAAGAGCTCGTGGGCAAGAACCCCATTCCGCTTCCTCCGACCCTCGTGCAGCGTCAGATGCAGCTCACCGAGCAGGAAATCCTCCAGCGTGCCCGCGCTCAGGGCGGTCAGGTGAGTGGGCTCGGTGACGAACTCCGCGCACAGATCAAGGAAGACAGCGAGGTCAAGGTCCGTGCTGGACTCCTGATGGCGGAGATCGCCAAAAAGGAGAACATCAAAATCGGCAACGAGGAGATCGAGGAAGGGCTCAAAGAGCTTTCCGAGCAGACGGGGAAGAACGTCGCCAAGCTCCGCGCCGAGTACTCGCACCCCCAGCGACGCGAAATGCTGGTGGGAATGATTCTCGAAAACAAGGTGCTGGACATCGTCGAAGCGAAGGCCAAGATTACCGACGAGTAATCGTTCGCTCACGAACGAGGGAGACATTCGATGGGGAAGCGACCCGAAACACGTGCCGATGCCATGCGGCTTCTGGAAAGCCGTAGCGCTTCGATGCGGATCACAGCTCAGTGCGGTTCCGATCCGAACCTGGCCAGCATCATCTATCCGTCGGTCGTGGAAACGACCCACCGCGGTGAGAGGACCTGGGACATTTTCAGCCGCCTACTCAAGGACCGCATCGTGTTCTTGGGCAGCGCCGTGGATGATGACGTGGCCAACATCATCATTGCCCAGTTCCTCTTCCTCGAGAGCGAGGACCCGGACAAGGACATCCAGCTGTACGTCAACTCGCCGGGCGGCGTGGTGACCGCAGGTCTCGCGATCTTCGACACCATGCGCTACGTGCGTTGCCCGGTCAGCACGATCTGTATCGGGCAAGCCGCGAGCATGGGCGCGCTGCTTCTCGGCGCGGGTGAGAAGGGGAGGCGCTACGCGCTGCCGCATTCCCGTATCATGATTCACCAACCCCTCGGTGGTGCTCGTGGGCAGGCGACGGACATCGAGATCCAAGCTCGGGAAATCCGCCATATGAAGGACGTCATCACGGACATCCTCGTGGATTCGACCGGCAGGGACCGCGATCAAATCTCCAAGGACATCGAGCGCGACTTCTACATGGGCGCCGCTCAGGCCAAGGAATATGGTCTGATCGACGAGATCTTCGAGCACAAGTCCTGAGGGGTTTGCCTCGAGCTTTCGTTTTCGTGGCTGCGGTCCCCGCACCACTCGGCCCAAAGCGCAGGCGTCCCCGGTGATCACCCCGGTGGAATGGAGCGGCACCTCGCCCGAGGTGCCGTTCGGCTTTCTTGGCGTTCGCCCCGGAAAATCGGGTCGGGCGGGGCGCGAACCGGGGAGTGCAGAGAGGTGCGTCGCGGCGCGGTTTCGCAGGCCCGCCGGACGCTCGTCCGAAGGATGGTTTTTTTGGGTCGATCGTGCGGTGGCCAGGCGCGGACTGCGTTGCAAAATGCCGGTTTGAAAGCCCTCCCTCCGACTCGGGCGTGTCGGACGCCTGTCCCCCCATACGCGCACCCTTCCGATCGCCTTGACGAGGTGCGCTGGGTGCCCAACGCTCTCAGCAGAAAGCGCGCACGGCGGTCGACCCGCGGGCCAGTCAACCACATGGGCGTCATTGAAGACGGAATCGAAAACGTAGTTGAAAAGGGGCTGTGACAGCCTCATTGAACGCGGTGCTGGAGCAAGTCCTGGAAATTGCCAAACCTAATCGTCTGACCTCGGGGCCACCTGGAGGTCGAGAGAACCGTGGAGGGAGGTCGCTCGGCCCTCAGCGGACAGTCATGAACGAGCGAATTTGCCGGGTGGTGGGCTTCAGTCCGCCGGCACGCTTGCCGCTCTCTTGCGAGGGGAGCACTCGAAATCTAAGATTTCGCGAAGTTACCTGAACGAACCAAGTGGTCGTTCTGCCTCTCGAGGAAGCGGGGGGCTCACCGTCCACGAACAGGTGCACCTTGGATCGACGCCGAGAAGACTCGAATGGGAACCTGAGCTGCTCCTTCTGCGGGAAGTCGCAGAAGGAAGTGAAGAAGCTCATCGCCGGGCCAACCGTCTACATCTGCGACGAGTGCATTGCTCTGTGCAACGACATCATCGCCGAGGAGGTGGAGAAGGACGAACCCGCCGCTGGTTCAGACCCTCTACCCAAGCCTTCCGAGATCAAGACGATCCTCGACGACTACGTCGTCGGGCAGGATCGCGCGAAGAAGATTCTCTCGGTTGCGGTGCACAATCACTACAAGCGCATCGACTCGAAGGTCACCACCGACGAAGTCGAGCTCGGCAAGAGCAACATCCTGCTGCTCGGCCCCACCGGAAGCGGAAAGACGCTCCTGGCGCAGACTCTGGCGAAAATCCTCAAGGTGCCTTTCGCCATTGCGGACGCCACGACGCTCACTGAGGCCGGGTACGTAGGCGAGGACGTGGAGAACATCATCGTCCAGCTCCTACAGAACGCGGATCACGACGTGGAGCGAGCCCAACGGGGCATCGTCTACATCGACGAAATCGACAAGATCAGCCGCAAGAGTGACAACCCCTCGATCACGAGGGACGTGTCCGGCGAGGGCGTGCAGCAAGCCCTGCTGAAGATTATCGAAGGAACCGTCGCGAACGTACCGCCCAAGGGTGGTCGCAAACATCCGCAGCAGGACTTCCTGCAGGTGGACACGAGCAACATCCTGTTCATCTGCGGCGGAGCATTCGTGGGGCTGGATGGAATCATTCAGCGCCGGCTCGGTCAGTCGCGCCTTGGCTTCGGCGCGGAGATCAAGGGCAAGAAGGAGATGAAGCTCGGCGAGCTGTTCGCCGAAGTTCAGCCGGAAGACTTGCTCAAGTTCGGTCTCATTCCCGAGTTCATCGGTCGTTTGCCGGTCATCGCGACCTTGAACGAGCTCACCGAAGATGCGCTGGTGGACATTCTGACCACGCCCAAGAACAGCCTGATCAAACAGTTCCAGAAGCTGTTCGAGATGGATGGCGTGAAGCTGAAGTTCACGAAGGGTGCCCTGCGTGCCGTCGCGGGCAAGGCCTTGGAGCGTGAGAGCGGGGCGCGCGGCCTGCGAGCCATCCTCGAAGAGGCCATGCTGGACATCATGTACGACGTTCCCTCGAAGGAAGGCATCAAGGAGGTGGTCGTCAACGATGACACCATCACCAAGGGGGAGACGCCGCTCATCGTCTACCAGAAGGAAGCTGGCGTCGGCTGACGAGCGTGCTTCACTGCCGCGACCCCTTTTCTTTCCCCCAAATCGTTTCTCGCGGCCATCGGGCAAGGTGAGCCTTCCCGATCTCCCCCCCACTCAAAGGCCCTTCGCCGATGTTCTTCAAGAACGACTCCAACGATTCGCCCGCAAGTCCGGCGCGAAAGCAATTACCCGCGCTTCCTCTTCGAGACATCATCGTCTTCCCGCACATGGTGTCGCAGCTCTTCGTCGGGCGCGAAAAAAGCATCGCGGCCCTCGACGAAGCCATGTCGGGCAACAAGGAGGTCTTCCTCGCCGCGCAGAAGAGCGCGGGGACGAACGATCCGTCGCCGGAAGACATCTACGACATCGGGACGGTCGGCACGATCGTTCAGCTGCTCCGTCTGGCCGACGGCACGGTGAAGGTCCTCGTCGAGGGACGCCACCGCGCCAAGACGAGGAGGTACGCCAGCACGCGCGACTACTTCCAGGTCGAGGTCGAGACCATTGTGGAGGAAGGGACGGACGACCTCGAGGTCGAGGCGCTGATGCGCAGCGTGCAGAGCACTTTCGAGGTTTACGTCAAGCTCAACAAGAAGGTGCAGCCGGAGGTCCTGATGAGTGTTCAGAGCATCGACAGTGCGTCGAAGCTTAGCGACACCATTGCGGCCAACCTCCCGACCATCAAGCTTTCGGATCGTCAGGGTCTGCTCGCTCTGCCCGATGCGAAGAAGCGCCTCGAGCGCCTCTACGAGTTGATGCAGGCCGAGATCGAGATCCTGCAGGTCGAAAAGAAGATTCGCTCCCGCGTGAAGAAGCAAATGGAGCGAACGCAGAAGGAGTACTATCTCAACGAGCAGATGCAGGCCATCCAGAAGGAGCTGGGTGGTGGTGAGAAGGACGAGTTCAAGAACGAGCTTCAGGAGATCGAGGACAAGCTCAAGAAGAAGCAGCTGAGCGAAGAAGCGCGCGGCAAGGTCCAGAAGGAGATCAAGAAGCTCAAGATGATGCACCCGACGAGCGCGGAAGCGACCGTCGTGCGCAACTACATCGACTGGGTCCTCAGCCTGCCGTGGGGAGAGAAGACCGACGAGCGGTTCGACCTCGACGAAGCCGAAAAGATCCTCGACGAAGATCACTACGGTCTGAAGAAGTGCAAGGAGCGCATCGTCGAGTACCTCGCGGTGCAAGCGCTCACGGGCCAGCTCAAGGGCCCGATTCTCTGCCTGGTTGGTCCTCCTGGCGTCGGCAAGACGAGCATCGCCCGAAGCATCGCGCGCGCGACGGGGCGAAACTTCGTGCGCTTGTCCCTCGGCGGCGTGCGCGACGAAGCGGAGATCCGCGGTCACCGGCGCACGTACATCGGCGCGCTACCCGGCAAGCTGATTCAGAACCTGAAGAAGGTCGGTTCGAACAACCCGGTGTTCCTGCTCGACGAGATCGATAAGATGAGCACGGACTTCCGCGGCGATCCTGCAGCTGCACTGCTCGAAGTCCTCGACCCCGAGCAGAACAAGGCCTTCAACGACCACTACATGGATCTCGACTACGATCTCTCGGACGTGATGTTCATCACGACCGCGAACACGCTGGGCGGCATCCCACTGCCGCTGCAGGATCGCATGGAGATCATCCAGCTCACGAGTTACACGGAGCTGGAGAAGCTGAACATCGCCAAGAAGTATCTCCTCCCGCGCAACGAAAAGGAGTGCGGTCTCGAGGACGTGAAGGTCGAGGTTTCCGACGCGGCGCTTCGCACGGTGATCCACCACTACACAAAGGAAGCGGGCGTTCGTTCCTTGGATCGGGAAATCGCCGCTCTGTGTCGCAAGATGGCTCTGCGAGTCGTCAAGGAAGGCAAGGAGCAATCTCTCTCCATCGACACGCCAGACATTCCGAAACTCCTCGGCGTGCCGAAGTACCGCTCCGGTAAGCAAGACGAACCCGATCAGGTGGGAATGACCCACGGTTTGAGCGTTTCGGACTACGGCGGCGACATTCTCGACTGCGAGGTGAGCGTCGTGCCAGGCAAGGGCAAGCTGGTGATCACCGGTCTGCTCGAGAAAGGCATGGAGGAGAGCGCCCAGGCGGCGATGAGTTACATTCGTTCGCGGGCGTCAGTGCTCGGCTTCGAGGTGGATTTCTACCAAAAGGTCGATGTTCACGTGCACTTCCCGGACTTCGTTCGCAAGGACGGTCCGAGTGCTGGCGTGACCATGGCAACGAGCATCGCAAGTGCCCTCGCCCGAGTTCCGGTGCGGCATAACGTCGCCATGACCGGTGAGATCACCCTGCGCGGCCGGGTGATGCCGATCGGTGGTCTCAAGGAAAAGCTCCTCGCCGCGCACAGGAACGGGATCGACACCGTTTTGGTGCCGAAGGAAAATCGCAAGGACCTCAAGGAGGTCCCGCGTGGTGTTCTGCGCATGATGCGTCTCGTGCTCGTCGAGCACATGGACGACGTCTTGCGAGAAGCCCTCGCCTTCGAGGATCCCGAGGCGGTGTTCGGTCCGCGACCGGACGCGCTGATCGAGTACCGGGACGCGAAGCTCTACCGCCGCGATGATCCCGACTCGGATCGGCCGCCTCAAGCTCCTCCGGCGGCGCCGGGAGAACAGCCCAGCGCCTGAGGGGGTGACACGGCGTCTGCGGTTGCCGGCCTGGCTGTGAACCGCTACACCAGCGCCCCGACAGGGAAGCGGGATGTCACGGCGCCGCGCTTCCCTCACCAATCACGGTGCCTGCTCGCCGCGTTACGCAGCGAAGCTGGCACACCCAGGCGGGTAGCTCAGTTGGTAGAGCAGCGGCCTTACAAGCCGCGGGTCGCAGGTTCGAGCCCTGTCCCGCCTACAGAGAGAAAGCCCCGACCGATTGACTCGGGCGGGGGGAGGGTTGGCGTCCGACCCTCTGCCGTGATTTTTAGTCCTTTTGTACTAATCTAGTTTCATCGAACTGCGGTAGTGAGCCCTCATGGGCTGCTCGTTCCCAGTTCGAGGCACCTGAGTCATTGGGCAAGGTGGGAGCGGAGGGGACTCGGCGGCCGAGCTTGGGGGCGACGTCGTTTTGAGGTAGAAATATGGTTTGATCAGGGCGACCATGCCTTTGCCAACTGCAACCTGACCTCAAAGGATCGCTATGGCTGCCAAGCCCCTCTCTCTTGTCCCTACTCAAACTCCGGAGCCGTCGCCCAGTAGCGTCGCGCCCGGATCACAGACGCGTCTCTCACCTCGAGCCGCTGCCGATGCCGTCGAGCACACTTCAGTCGTTCAGGCCGGGCGCCTGACGAGGGAGTCGCTCCTGGATGGCTACTGGCGCGCGGTGGATGTTCAGCGCCGGGGCACCGACCTGCACGTCCTTCTCGAGGAGAGCTCCGCAATGCTCACCGTACGCGAGAGGCAAATCGTGCAGGCGCTGATGGGAGGCCAAACGGACCGCTCGTTGGCCAAGATGCTCGGCATCACGCGGCAGTGTGTCTGCGGGCACCTGGGCAACGGGCTGGGCAAGCTCGGTTTGGATTCCCGCTTTTCGGCACTTCAGTTGTGGCGTGTGCTGCGCGAGGTCGAAAAGGGACGGGCTGGTCGCGCTTTGATGGCGGAGGTCAATTACGGAAGTGCGAGCCTCCTCAGTCTCCGTTGCGGTATCCCGCCGCGACCGGAAATCGAGGTTCGCCTCTCTGCTGCCGAAACGCACGTGGCTTGGCTCGTCTGCGACGGACTCAGCAATCGCGACATCGCCTTCCAGCGCGGCAGTGCCGAGCGCACGGTCGCGAATCAAGTCGCCTCGATCTTCCATAAGCTCGACGTGAGCCGACGGTTCGAAGTCGCCGAGTTCCTGCTCGGCATGCGCTAACTTCTTCCTCACGCGGGCTTGGCGAGCGACGGCGGTTCCTTCTGGGGGCTGCCGTTTGCCGTTTGTGGCTCCCCGGGACCGCAGCTGGTTCAGCGGACGTGACGATAGAAAGCAGCGAGCGCCGCCGGTGAAACCCCCAGGCGATAGAGGGCCGGATAGAGGTTGACCAAGAGTGTGTCGATGATTGGGTGACGGAGGAAACGTCTGCCACTCACGCGGACAGACGCCGGAACCGTGCGGATGGATCCGACGCGTCGCAGGCGAATCGACATCTCGAGGTCCTCCATCAACGGGATGTCGGGAAAGCCTCCGAGCGCCTCGAAGGTTGTCCGGCGAACGAAGAGCGCTTGGTCTCCATAGGGCAAACCGGTGTAACGAGAGCGAACGTCCGCCAAATGGAGCCACCAGGGCGATCGGTCCGGATTCTGGTCGTCGATGGTCCAGGTGCGGAACGCACCGGCGACGACCTTTGGCTCGCTCATTGCGCGGTCGATGTGCGTCGCAGCGTCGGAAGGAAGCTGGGTGTCCGCGTGCAGGAACAAGAGAACCTCGCCCCGAGCCAAGGCGGCTCCTGCGTTCATCTGCCGGGCGCGGCCCGGGGGGGTTCGAAGTAGCCGGATGTGAGGGTGCCTCGCGACTCGCTCCCGGCTGTCGTCGGTGCTCCCACCGTCCACGACGATGGTTTCGAAGAAGTCGAACTGGTTGAGCTCTTCGATCCGCCGAGCGATGCGGTGCGCTTCGTTCAGGACGGGGACGACGACACTCACCCGAGGCGCTTCGACCCGAGCACGAGTCGCGTCCCGGTGGTCCGCCCCACCAATGCAGATCTCGTCGAGTATTGCTTTCGTCTTGGGGGCGTACACCCGACCCTCGCGTACGAGCGTCCCGAGCCGCGCAGCGTCCGCGAGCTCGTCTACGTCGAACCATGGTTCGAGCAACTCCGGAGTCAGACCGCGCGCCGTCAGGCGAACGGTCGTCTCGGCGAGGGTCGTGCTGGTGCTCCAGGGCAGGGAGGAGAGCAAGCTGGTACCGGCGCGCCGGAGTGCTGCACTGGAAACGCCGAGCAGGTAAAAACCGCCGTCCTCCGCCGGGCCCAGTACCGACGTAGCACCGTTCGACAGAAGCGAAATCGCCCGTTTCAGGTGGTCTCGAGGGAGGCCGGGAGAGTCGCTGCCGATCAGGATGATCCAAGGGTGGCGCTCCGCGCCCCGCCGCAGGCAGCGCTCCATCCGCTCGCCGAGATCTCCCTCGCCTTGGTCCCAGACGGGGCTAGGCCGCGGCAGGCCGCACGGAGGGCTGCCACCATTCAACACGAGGACCGGCTCCACTCCCTCGAGATGGTGAACCGAAGTCCAAACGTCTTCCAAGAACGCGAGAGCGAGGGCCGCGGCGGTCTCGTCTCCGAGGTGCCGTCCCAAGCGCGTCTTCGCTTGGCCTGGCGTGGGCGTCTTGGCGAGAACACAGAGCAGGCCGCGCGATTCAGCGTTCTCTCGGTAGAGTGTCATTGCGGAAGCTGATGGGCGTGACGCTCAACGTTGCCACGCGAGGAGTCGGCGCAAGATGGTCGCGACGGAAGGTGTGAGCCTCGCTCGCATCGCCTCGTCGCCGAGCCGCTTCAAGGCTTCGGCACGCGTCGGGTAGGGGTAAACGGTCGAGGCGAATGCGGTGATGCCGAATCCCTGGTTCATGGCGAGGGAAACCTGACCGATCAGTTCGCCTGCGTGCTGCCCTACGATTGTCGCGCCGGTGATGAGCGATTTGCGACCTCGGACCGTGGCTCGAGCGAAGCCATCGGGGGCCGCCTCGAGCCTCAGGCGATCATTTTCGGAAAACTCCACCCGATATGTGCGGTCGCCCCGTTGCTCGGCCTCGTGGTGCGAGAGGCCCACGTGAGCGATCTCGGGATCGGTGTACGTGGCCCACGGGATCGTGAGGGTACTCACTCGCTTTCGTCCCCAAAAGAGGGCGTTCTGAACGACCAGGCGCGCCATGGCGTCTGCGGCGTGGGTGAACTGAAACCGCGAGCAGACGTCTCCCGCGGCGTAGATTCGCCGATTCGTCGTGCGCAGGAAGTCATCCACGCGCACGCCTCGTTCATCGAACTCGACACCGGCGGCTTCGAGTCCGAGACCGTCGAGCTGGGGATGACGACCCGTGGCCACGAGGATCTCGTCGACCTCGAGGGCATGGGGCGGGCCGCTCAGATGGATCACTTTTCCGGTGCTCGTGTGCTCGATCCCCCGCGGGGAGTGCCCGAGGAGCACCCGGATCCCCTCGTCCTCGAATCGCTCGCGCAGGAGCGACGATGCCTCGTCGTCGTCGCGCGGCAGAAGGCGCTTGGACCGCCCGATCAACGTGACGTCGGAACCCAGGCGAGCGAATGCCTGAGCGAGCTCGCAGCCGATGGGGCCACCACCGATCACAGCGAGGCGTCCCGGCTGCTCGGTGAGCGAGAAGACGGACTCGTTCGTCAGAAATCCGACGTCGCGGAGCCCGTCGATCGGCGGCACGTTCGGTCGACTCCCGGTAGCGATCACCGCCTTGGTGAACTCGAGGCGTTGACCTTCGACCTCCACGGCGGCCTGCGCGACGAAGCGGGCCTGTCCGAGAAACACGTCGACTCCCGTGCTCGCCACTCGGGCGGCCGAATCGTGGGGCGCGATGTCGGCGCGCGCCTTGCGCAGGCGACGCATCACGGCTGCGAAGTCCACTTGGGTGGTCGTCTTGACTCCAAGCGCCTTCGACTGGCGTGGTTCGTTCGCGGCGTGGGCCGCGCGCAGGAGAGCTTTGGAAGGAACGCAGCCCGCGTTGAGGCAGTCTCCCCCGAGAAGTCCTCGTTCGACGAGTGCCACCCGCCCCCCGAGTCCCGCCGCGGCGATCGCCGTGACCAAGCCCGCGGTGCCGCCTCCGACGACGACGAGGTTGTAGCGCCCCTCGGGTGTGGGGTTCTTCCACGTCGAAGGATGCACGGCTTCGATCAGACGCCTGTTGGCTTCGTCGAGAGGCAAAACTTCCATGACCAAATGGGGAGTGGGAACGGAGCGAGCGCTGTATAGTCGCCCGCCTTGACCAGGCGGAAAGAAGCACGAAAAGCGCGTCGCCCGAAGGGGGAGTCACAGGCCGCTCTGCGGCCTGGCGCGCGGGGAGGTTCAGGTTTCGAGGCATACTACGCCCAGCTCTACGAAGGGCGCTGGGAAGAGCTGCGCGCCGCGCTGCTTCACAAACCCGCTCCTGTGGCCCGCTTGAACCCGCATTTCTCGCGGGACGCCGACCGAAAAAGCGACGTGCCGGAGAACACCTCGGTGCCGAACGTTCCAGAGGGGTGCGCGCCTTTTGGTGGAACCAACCCGGAGCGGGACGTCCGTGGTCTCCTGGCCTTCTACGTGTTGGACGCTGCCTCCGTGTACGCGGCCCGCGTCCTCGACGTCCACCCGGGGGAGCGGGTGCTCGACCTCTGTGCTGCGCCGGGAGGCAAGACCCTGATTCTTGCCGATGCCCTAGTGGAAGGCGGCGAGCTCGTTGCGAACGACCGCTCCAGCGCCCGCGCCAAACGCCTCCGACGAGTCGTGGAGGACTACCTCCCCGAATCGCTACAAAGCCGCGTGCGAGTCACCAGCTACGACGCGAAGCGCTGGGGCATGCACGAACCCGGTGCCTTCGATGCGGTGCTTCTCGACGCGCCGTGCTCATCGGAAGCACACGTTTTGGCGGATCCTCAGGAGCTCGCCAAGTGGTCTCCCGGGCGCATTAAGCGTCTCGCGAAGGAGCAGTACGCCCTCCTCACTTCGGCTCTCCTGGCAGTTCGTCCGGGGGGCCGCGTCGTGTACTCGACCTGCTCAATTGCCCCTGACGAAAACGACGGCGTCATCGAGCGGCTCTTCGAAAAGGGTCGCCACCCGGTGCGCGCTGTCCCGGTCGAGGTGCCCGTGGGTACGCGGACCCGGTACGGGTGGCAGATCCTTCCGGACCGCGATGGCTGTGGTCCGATCTACGTCGCACTTCTGACCAAGCCAGTTTGAGTCAGTTCCCGGTCCCGCCCCAAACCCGCGATTCGTTCCCGGTGCGAAATGCGCTGTTCGCGTCGGGCTCCCGTTTCAGGGGTGAGGGCCCTCAGGGCTGGGTTTGGCGTTCGTCGTCGTCTTGCGGGGGACGCCGTGGGGGGTCGAGCTGAGCCAGAGCCGAGCTGACGAGGGGCCCGAGAAATTTCCCGAGTTGGAAGCCGAGAAGGCCCGCAGCGAGGAGCCATGGCGCGTGATCCGTTGGACCCGCGACTTGATGAGCGAGGAGAACACCCAAGGAAGCGAAGGCGACCCTCCAGCCGAGAGATTGCATCGCCTGCGGTCATGCAATCGTGGTGCCGAAGCAAAAAGTGGCCAATTGGAGCGGATTTCGCCCATTCCGCGACGGACATCCGTCCGTCTTACGGCCGAATGTCCGCGGCGTTTTGCCCTGGATGGGGTCCTGCTCTTGCTACTACGCTCGCGGCGCCATGAGTCGGCTGGTCACACCCAAGATCGAAGCGCTGCGTCCCTACCAAGGGGGCAAACCTGTCGAAGAGTTGTTCCGGGAGCAGGGGATCCGCGATGCGGTCAAGCTGGCATCGAACGAAAATCCGCTCGGGCCGAGCCCGAAGGCCGTCGAAGCTGCTCGTCGCGCTCTGGGCGAAGTGCATCGGTATCCCGATGGGGCTGCGTTCCGCCTGCGGTCGGCCATCGCCGAGTTCCACGGGGTCAGTCTCGACGAGGTCGTGCACGGGAATGGCTCGAACGAAATCATCGAGCTTCTGGTGCGTACCTTCACCACGCCGGAACACCACATCGTGTTCGGTCAGCCGGCGTTCAGCATGTACCGAGTCGTCGTGGCCGCTCACAACGTGGAGGGAACTGCGGTCCCCACCACGCCCGATCTCGTCCACGATCTGGATGGGATGCTCGCCGCAGTGCGTGAAAACACCCGGCTCATCCTGATCGACAACCCGAACAATCCCACCGGAACCTACGTCGGAAAGCAGAAGCTCGAGGCGTTCCTCCGCGCGGTGCCGTCGGACGTCATCGTGGTCATGGACGAGGCCTACTTCGAGTACGCGGACGCTCCTGACTATCCCGACTCCTTGGCGCTTCGCGATCTGCGCGAGCGACTCGTCGTGCTTCGGACTTTCTCCAAGGCCTACGGGCTGGCTGGATTCCGCGTCGGCTACGGTATCGGGCCCGTGGAAATCATGCGCTACGTGAACCGCCTGCGCGCACCGTTCAACGTGAGCGTGCCCAGTCAGGAAGCGGCGATCGCTGCTCTCGCCGATGCGGAGCATCTCGAGAGAGCCGTGAAGACGAACGCCGCAGAGCGGCGGCGGCTGACCGAGGAGCTCAATTGTCGTGGGTTTGCTGCCACTCCGAGCCAAGCGAATTTCGTCTTGGCCGACTTCGGCCAAGATCCGAACGCGCTCTACGAGAAGCTCCTGACTCGCGGGGTCATCGTCCGGCCGATCCCGGGTCTCGCGTCGAGCCTCCGGATCACGGTGGGAACCCCGCAAGAAAACTCGCGGTTCCTCGAGGCTCTCGACGAGGTGACGCAGTGAAGCCTTTCGGGCGCTCGGCGAGCTCGCTCCTGATCTGCACCGCGTGTCTCGGTGCCCTGCTCCCCGGGTGCATGAAAACCGACGAGGTGGTCGTCGAAACGGCGGCCGGGCGTCGTGTCGACGACGCCACCATCGACGAAGACCCTTGGGCGCTCTTGCCGAGCGGCGCCATCTCCTGGATGGGGCTGGACGCGCAGGCCCTCTACGCGTCGAAGTTTGGTTCTCAGGTGTCGGCGTTGCTCGGGCGGACGCTTCCTTTGGCAACGAACGCCGGGGTCGACTTCACGCGGGACGTCGATGCGCTCTCGCTCGGCATCTACTCACTCAGCGGTGTCGATGTCGCGGGTGTCGCGACGGGACGCTTCAGTCCGCAGCTGATCGACCAAGCGGTAGTTCCCGGGGCGCTCACGAGCACCGGGCGCCCGATCACACGCAGTGTTTACGCGGGACGCACGTTGTACGTGGCCGACGGCGTCGGGATGACGGTGCTCACGCCGAAGACCCTGGTTTTCGGCAACGAGATCGGCATGCGGCGAGTGCTCGATCGGATCGAGGAAGGGCGCGTCGACCGCAAGCTGCCCGCATGGTTCGAAGAGCTGTTGGCCACGCAGAACGCCCCCATGGCCTGGGGAGTCGATCTGGCCGAAAATCCCCTGTCGGACGCGGCGCGCCATCAAGTCTCCTTTCTCCAGGGGCTCCGCGCGGCCCGCTTGCTCGGGAATTTCCAGGAGCCTGGCCTCAACTTGGCCGGGTCCCTCACCTACGGTGACGAAGCGACTGCCGTGCGAGGGGCCGAGACACTCCGAGCCACCGTCGACACGATCCGAAGCTACGGATTTCTGATGGCGATTTTCGGCGTGTCGCAACCCATTACGCGCGTCGAAGCGCAGGCGCGGGGGAGGGAAGTCGCGCTGGTCACCGAAATGGACGGGCAAGCCATCGGGGGTCTGCTCGCCAATGCGGACCGAGTGCTCGGGATGCTTCTTCCGGCGGGGCGCTGAGTCACCGTGGTTGCTCAACTCGTCGTCTACCCGGCGTCCGTTCCACTGCGCGGGAGCGTTCCCGTGCCCGCTGATCCCGCGATTGCGAGCATCGCGCTCGGCGTTGCGACGCTCGCCTTCGGCCGGTCTCGCTTGCTTCTGCGAGCCGTTCCCGAGCCGGTCGACGCGCTCACTGGAGCCCTCCGCCGCCTTGGCGTGTCGATCGCTCGGACCGAAGATGCGCTCGAGGTCGAGGGGCGAGGCCTCGATGGTCTCGAGCCGCCGGACGAAGTCCTCGATGCGCGCGGCATGCCGTTGGCCGCGTCGATCCTGATGGGGCTCTTGGCTGGGCGTCCCTTCGAAGCGCAGCTGGTCGTCGACGACGAGGTCGCCGACCGTCTGGTGCCGGCCTTGGAAGCCAGCTTTGGGGTTTCCAGCCGGCCATGGTCCGGGGGAGGACAGCTGCTCGCTTTTCATCCGCCAGCGGAGCGTCCTCGAGGGATTCAGGCCATGCTGCCCGGTTGTGACCCCGCTCCCAAAGTGGCGCTCTTGCTCGCGGGTCTTCGCGCGCAGTCTCCGACAACCCTCGATGAGGCCATCGCGTCGCCGGATCATTGCGAACGGCTGCTGCAACACCTCGAGATGCCGCTCACGGGATCGGCGACCACGCGGCAGCTGCACCCGCCGCGTGATCCGAAAGCGATCCGTGCCTTCGAGCTTCCCGAGGTGGGGGACTTTTCGGCAGCGGCGTATCTCCTGGCCGCGGCGGTGCTCGTTCCCGAAAGTCATGTCACCGTGCGCGGCGTGGGTCTGAACCCCACGCGAACTGGCTTGCTGGACGCGTTCCGCTTCCTCGGAGCGCACGCTGGCATCACGCCGCAGGGCGACGTGCTCTGTGAGCCCTTCGGTGAGGTGACGGCGATGGGGCGAGGGATCGTCGGTGGGGCACTCGCCGGAGAAACGGCGGCTCGCATGGGAGCCGACTACGTTCCGGCGACCATCGCCCTCGCTCGCGCGACACAGCCGGTGGAGGTAGCGGACATCGGTGCGGGCAGCGACGAGCCCATGCGAGCAGTGGCCCGACTGGTCGGCGTTTTGCGGGCGTACGGTGTCGATGCTGCGCCATCCGAAGGTGGCCTCGTCCTTCGGCCTGCCATGGGGCCCACCCGAGCCACGCGGGTGACCACGGGCGGTGACCATCGACTGGCTCTGGCAGCCACGCTATTGGGACTTTCGTCGGATGGCCCGAGCGTGGTCGACGACGTGGATTGTCTGCGACGGTTTTTTCCGCGCGTCGTGGGGACGCTCAGGGCTCTCGGGGCCACCATCGAGGTGAAGAGTGACGAAAGACAGTGACACTCCGAGACGCCGCGAGCTCCCGGTCGTGGCGATCGACGGTCCGGCGGGCGCGGGCAAAAGCACGGTGACCCGCCGTGTGGCCGCTGACCTGGGTTACACGGCGGTGGATACTGGCGCCCTGTATCGCACGGTCGCGCTTGCATGTTCGCGCCGGAATGTCGCTTGGGACGATGCGGCAGGGGTTCAGAACGTCGCTCACGAACTGGCTCGTGAAGGTCTCATCACGATGACGCAAGCCGGCGGTACGACGCATGTCACGCTGGCCGGGGAAGACGTGTCGGAGGCGATTCGCACCCAGAAAATGGGGCAGGGCGCGAGCCAGGTGTCGGCGCTACCGCCCGTGCGCGATGCGCTGCTCGAGATGCAGCGGGCGCTCGGATGCGACGGCGGAGTCGTGCTCGAAGGACGCGACATCGGCTCGGTCGTGTTTCCCGACGCCGAAGCGAAGTTTTTCCTGACCGCGAGCGCCGAGGTGCGCGCGCAGCGCAGACACGAAGAGCTCCAGGACCGAGGCGAAACGGTCGCTCTAAGCGAAGTGCTGCGCGAGGTCGAAGAGAGGGATCGCCGCGACACAGAGCGCCCCGTGGCTCCGCTGGTCCGGGCTGACGACGCCCATCTCGTCGACAGCTCGAGCCTCGACATCGATCAAGTCGTCGAGGAAATCGTTCGTATCGTTCGCGGAGTCGAGGCGAAGTTGCGAGAGGCCGCGGGGAAGCGGCACGGGGCGTCCTGAGCCGTCGGGGGGAGAGGGTGAGGTTTCGGTTCCCGCTTGCCTGCGCTCCGTGGACACTGGCGCTCTTGCTTTCAGGGGTGCCGGGCTGCGCCGAGCCGCGCGCCGTCGAGCCGCCGCCGGCTCCCCCAGCTGACCCGAGCCCCATCGAAGCGGTGCCCGGGGATCTCGACGTGGTCGTTCGTCTGGACCTGAAACGCATGCGTTCGGCCCTGCCCGAAGAGGCGGGGCGCAGTCTGACCGAGCGGGCGCTCGGCGGTGGCGAACCAAGCTCCGCCACCGAAGTGATACGCCAGGCCCTCGAGCTTGCCGACCAGGTATGGGTAGGCTTTCGCCCGGGCATGTCCGCCGCCGAGACGGACAACGTTCTGGTGCTACGCGGCGATTTTTCGACGATTTCGACCGAACGACTGACTCGCGGCTTCGGCGTCGTGCGGGATCTGGGCGGTGGATGGCACGTGCGTGAGGCTCGGGAGGTGCCTTCGCGAGCTGCCCCCGCGCGCCTCTACAACCGTCTCGACCGATTTTGGGTGGTGGCTTCGCAGGCCGAGGTGGATGCGGTCGAACGCGTCATCGAAGCAGGTGTGCGCGAGCGCCTCGTCGAGCCTCCTGAGGTCGGCGTGATCTCCGTCGCCGCCCGTCTCGAAGCGATTGTTCCGACCTTGCGGAAGCGGGCTCCCAAGGCGGCCCGCTTTCTTTCTCGGGCCGAATACCTGACCGCCAGCGCGGATTTGACTTCCGCAGGCCTCGATTCGCGCCTCTCCATGCGCTTTCTGTCGCCTCATGACGCCGAGCGCGGCGCTGCCTCGCTGCGGGTGTTTCTCCAGCTTCTTGCCCTCAAAGGCGTCGGAAAGTGGCTTGGTGAGACGGAAGTGACACCCGTTGGTCGAACCGTGAGCTTTCGAGCGAAGGTGCCTCCCGAAATGCTGACGGCACTGGTTCACGGGCCCCGGGCGCGCGAGGCTGGGCGGCGGGAGGACGCACCAATTCCAGCGGGCAAACCTACTTCGGATTCGGACATCCCATGACTGAGCGACGCGGAGTCAACTACAAGACCGTCTTCATCGCCCTCGGCGTGAGCATCGCTCTCGCTGCTGGCGTCGGCCTGTTCATCTACTTCCACTACGTGCGCTACGAGCGGGTAGCGGTGATCCACCTGCCCGCAGGCACGAGGGCAGCAGCGCGCTTCGATCTGGAGAAGGTGGTTCTGTACGAACCGTTCCGCAGCCAGCTGCTGCCCCTGGTGAACGAGCATGACGCGCGCGCCCGGCGCAAGGAGGACGCGCGAATCGAGCGGTTCAAGCACCATACGGGTATCGAGCTCGGTGTGGACGTCCGGGAGGTCGTCGTGGGATGGGGGCCTGGCGGTTCCGACTGGGTGGTTGCCCTCGGAGGGTTGTTTCGCAGGGGCGGCGTGTTGGACGGGCTCGCGCGTGTCCTCGAAGAGGAGGGCAAGCCCTTTCGACGAACTCCGAACGCCCTCGTCGCTCCGAGCGGTGAGGCACTTGGTCAGGCAGCGGACGGGACCCTGGTCGCCGCTTCCAGTGAGGCACTCCTCGGCCAGGCACTTCCCGCGACCCGCGTCTACGAGTCTCTCGGGATGACGCGCGTAGGCCCGGGAAGTTTCGGGATCGCTGGGAGTACCCTGCAGGGCATCGTCCCCACTCCGCTGCGCTTCGTGGCACCGTCGCTCGCCGTGGTCGACGACGTCGAGCGGATTCACGGCGAATTGAGCCTCGGCCAAGACGTGTCAGTCGAGGGGCTCGTCGAGCTCCGTTCAGGCGACGACGCGGCAGACCGGGTGCGGTCCCTGCTGACTTCCGTTCGCGCGGCTGGCGCACTGCCCGCGGCGGGCCCCCTGAAAACCATTTCCGGCGCGCTCGGTCAGCTGGAGGTCACGCCGGCGGGCCCCCGAGGCGCTCGAGTCACGGCCCGCTGGACTCGAGACGAAGTCGAGTTCGCTGCGGCTCGCCTGGCAGATTTGCTGCGTGTTTGGTTCGGCTGGCGCTGAAATCCGCCAGGCGCGCTCCGGATGGCTCATTTCGGCCCCCTGCATTTGCTGGTGTCCCGGCCGTACTGCACCGCGGCCGCAGACTCGGGCGGCGATTGAGGGGGCAGTGAGGGGACCGGCTGGCAGCGAGAGATACCGTCGCGATCGACTCGAGCCCTGGCGGAACCCGAAGGACGTGGCAGCCTGTTTGACGCGTAGTCTGCTGTGCGCTAACCCGAGCGCCCCGAACGAGCGCGAATCAGCGAGGGCATCCAAACGACTGCTTCTGGAAGCCGCGCCCGCCGGGTTCATCACAGCCCCTCGCCAGGAGCATAGAAAACATGGCTGATATGCAACAAGTCCAGTCCGCGCCCGCGGGCGGCGAAAGCTTTGCCGCACTGTTCGAGGCGGCCCAAACCGAGGCTCAAGAGCACGAGCTCGGCGGGGAAGGACAAATCGTCACTGGTGTCGTCATCCGCGTCACCAAGGACATCGTCGTCGTAGACATCGGCGGCAAGTCGGAAGGCGTTCTAAGCGCAGACGAGTTCATTGGCGCCGCCGGCGAAGTGACTGTCGCTCCTGGCGACAAGGTCGACGTCTTCATCGAGAGCCGCGAGACGGACGACGGTCTCATCTCCTTGTCGAAGGAGAAGGCCGACAAGATGAAGGTGTGGGACGAGATCTCGAGCGCATGTGAGCGAGACGAGATCATCGAAGGTACCATCAGCCAGCGCGTGAAGGGCGGACTTTCCGTCACGATCCGCGGGGGCGTGAAGGCGTTTTTGCCCGGTTCGCAGGTCGACCTGCGTCCCATCCGCAACTTGGACAAGCTGATCGGCCAGACCTACGAGTTCAAGGTCATCAAGTTCAACAAGAAGCGCGGCAACATCGTGCTTTCTCGCCGCGTCCTGCTCGAGAAGGAGCGCGACGCAATGAAGGCCAAGACCCTCCAGAACTTGGAGGAGGGCCAGGTGCTCCAGGGCACGATCAAGAACCTCACCGAGTACGGCGCATTCGTCGACCTCGGCGGCATCGACGGCTTGCTCCACATCACGGACATGTCGTGGGGTCGCGTCAATCACCCGAGCGAAGTCTTTTCGGTGGGTGACGACGTCACGGTCAAGGTCCTCAAGTACAACCCCGAGACCGAGCGCGTCAGCCTGGGCATGAAGCAGACCCAGGAGGATCCGTGGAGTCACGCGGGCGAGGCCTACCCGATCGGCAAGCGTGTCGAGGGCAAGGTGATGAGCCTCACCGACTACGGCGCATTCGTGGAGCTAGAGCCGGGTGTCGAGGGCTTGATCCACGTCAACGAGATGAGCTGGACCAAGAAGATCAAGCATCCGTCCAAGGTGCTCGAGGTCGGGCAGGAAGTTGCCTGCCAGGTGCTCGAGGTCGACGCCGGGTCGAAGCGAATCAGCCTCGGCATGAAGCAGCTCGAGCCCGATCCGTGGACCATGTTCACGGACAAGTACAAGCCAGGCGACAAGATCGGTGGCAAGGTCCGCTCGATCACCGACTACGGCGTGTTCGTGGGTATCGAGGAAGGCGTGGACGGCATGGTCCACAAGACCGACCTGTCCTGGACCGTGAAGATCAACAACCCGGGCGACGTCTACCAGAAGGGCGACGACGTCGAGGCCATCATCCTCTCGATCAACCACGACGAGAAGAAGGTCAGCCTCGGTGTGAAGCAGCTCTTCGACGATCCGTGGGGCGATCTTCTCGACAACTACAAGCCCGGCACCGTGGTCGAGGAGACACTCGTCCTGGCTTCGGCCGAGTACGGTACCTTCGTCCGCATCAAAGAGGGCATCGAGGCCATCATTCCGGCGTCGGAAATGCCGGCGGGCACCAGCCTCAAGGCGGGCGACAAGGTGCGTGCCGAGGTGGCGAACGTCGACACGATGGATCGCCGCCTGACCATGAGCATGCTCAACCCTGGCGAGAGCGCCGCGGCCGAGCAGCTGCAGGTCATGAAGCGGGAGTCCTCGGGTAAGGGCGCGACCCTCGGAGATCTGTTCAAGGACAAGTTCGCCGGTCTCGGCGTGTCCGAGAGCACTTCGGAGGAGAAGAGCTCGGACGACGAAGGCTCCGACGACGAGAGCTGAGGCTTCGTCGGGGCGACGACAGCGGCTCGGTTCGAGCCGCCGGACTCGCCCCGGGCGCGGCTTCGTCACAACCTGTCGAACCGAAGGCGAGTTGGCTTCCAGTGAGGTCCGGCCCGCTGGAAACGTCGGTCTCCAGACGTCGGTAGGTGTGGCGAAACCAGCGACAAGAAGAACGGGCACTCGATTTCGATCGGGTGCCCGTTTCTCGTCCATCGTGCCCTGTGGTGCGCGTCTACGCCGGGAACCAGGTGCGTCGATTGCCTCGCGCTCACTGGAACGCCGAGGTGTTCCTGCGGTGTGGCTTTCACTTTGTCCGAACGCCTCGCTAGTCTTGTGCGAACCCTCGGAAACTTCCCCTCGTGAATCACGAAGACAGCACGACCGCGCCTCCCCACCGCGGTAAGCACGGTTGGACCCGCCGACGGATCGCGTTCCTCGCGATCTCCGGCTTGGCGATTCTCGCGCTCCTCGTTTCGGTGCGCGCAGTCCTTCTGCCCTTCATCCTAGCCGTCATCATCGCTTACGTGCTGACGCCTCTCGTGGCCTTCTGCGAAAACCGCGCGCGTATGCCGCGGTCGGTGGCGATTTTGGTGGTTTACGCCATCACCTTCGGAGCCATCTATGCTTCCGTCGCAGCGATTTCACCGCGGGTGTACGACGAAACCCTGAAAATCACTCGGGATGCGCCGCGTTTGATCCGCAACGGGGCCGCCAAGTGGGGCCCCCTCATCGAGAGCTGGGTGGACGGTTACTTGGGCCGGAAAGATGAAGTCCAGGTCCCCCATGCGGAGCGCCACGAACCCGCCTTTGCAGTCGAGCAGCGTCGGGATGGTTCCTTCGCCGTAGAGCTCCGCGCCGGGATCGACATGGTTCAGGAAGGCCCGAAACGCTGGAGGATTTCCCCGAAGGAGGAGCTTCCTCCTGAAGGGTTTCGCGCTTCGGAGCTGGTGAACGAAAGCCTCGATCGCTTCGTGAAGTACCTCAAGCTGAACGCTTTCGAAGTCCTCAAGGTGGGGCAAACCATCGTATCCAGCGTTTCCCGCGCCATCTTTCTGCTCTTCATGACGCTGATGGTGGCCGGGTACATCATGCACACACGCGAGAACATCTACGCGTTCTTCCGCTCCCTCGTCCCGCTGACGGCGCGGCCGGGATTCGATCGTCTGACGTTCCGCATCGACCGCGGTCTATCCGGGGTAGTGCGCGGTCAGCTCCTGATCTGCCTGGTGAACGGCGTGCTTTCCGCGATCGGATTTTGGATCTTCGATCTCAAGTACTGGCCAATCTTGGCGATCGTGGCAGGTGTCATGAGCCTCATCCCGATCTTTGGATCGATTCTGAGCACCATTCCGGCGGTCATGATCGGCATCACCCAGGACTTCTGGACCGCTCTGTGGGTGATGCTTTGGATCATCGGCATTCATCAGGTGGAAGCGAATCTTCT
Source organism: Polyangiaceae bacterium (assembly GCA_050289625.1). GTDB lineage: Bacteria > Myxococcota_A > Polyangia > Polyangiales > Polyangiaceae > NIC37A-2. Next base: position 24,454 of record JBNKGC010000004.1, read on the forward strand.
CAACCCGAAGATCATCGGGGTCTCGGCGAAGATTCACCCCGTGCTCGTCGTATTCGCCCTCCTCGTCGGAGAGCACTTCTACGGGCTTTGGGGCGCGCTGCTCGCGGTGCCGACGCTGTCCATCGCGCAGAGCATCTTCAATCACTTTCGCTTCGAATCGATGCCTGATGCGGGTCCGGACAGCCTGAGCGCCGAAGAGCTGGTGCGCCGCACCCGGGCGGCGAGTGGCTGAGGTTGGGGAGCCAACGCAAAATCCCCCGATCGGAATGCTCTACCCGCGTGGCTTTCGTGGGGGCGAGTGCGCGACTTGCACCCCTGCGGTCCCGGGGGCTATAGGCCCGCCGTGGCCAAGGAAACCCGCAAGCTGCGCCGCGCTGCGGAGCGCGACAAGACGTCCGGCAAGAGCAAGAAGGCAGCGCTCAAGGCGCCCATCTCCATGAAGCCGGGCGAGATGCCGGACCCGCTCGGACCGGAGCAACTCAAGAGCACACTGGTGCGGGTGGGCTTGATCATCGCCGGGCTGTGGATTCTCGGCGGCTCGATCGCCGGAGTCTCGGTCACTCCTTGGATCATCACGACCGCGCTCGCGGTTCCTGCCGTACTCACGGTGGTGATTCTGGGTGTTCTTTTTTGGACCTTCCGCCGCGTGAAGGCCGCTCGCGGTGTCGCGAGCATTCTGCAGGGGGTCGAGACGGAGGAGGACCGCAAGGCGGCTCTGGCTCAGCTCGATATCTCTTCGGGGAAAGTGGATCCCGCCAAGGTTTTCGCCAAGGCGCAGCTCGAGATGCAGGAGGATCCGAAGAAGGCTCTCCAGACTCTCGAGCAGATCAATCTCGACAAGGTTTCTGCGCCGGTAGCCGACCAGGCGCGCACCCAGCGGGCCATGATTCACCTCACGCAGGGTGAAGTGAACCTTGCGCGTCAGCTGGTGGACAACGTGGAGCTAAAGCGGACGCAGGACGCTCCGTCGCGGGCGATGATGGGAGCGATTCTCGCCGAAGCTTGGGCTCGAAGCGGCCAAGCCAAGAAAGCGCTCGAGACATTGGAGCTTTTCGACATGGAGGGCGAAGAGCTCGCTCAACTGAGGCCCCAGATATACCGGGCCTACGCCTTTGCTTATGCGCACCTCACGAGGACCAAGGACCTTCGGCGGGTGCTCCGGAAGATGCTGGCGATCGACGTGCGCTTGCTCGGGGGCTTCATGATGAAGAGGACGCATCCTCTCCTTCAAAAGGAGGCGCGGCAGATCGTCGAGCGCAGCGGGATGGTCCCCCGAAAGATGCAAGTTCAGCGTATGCGCTGAGGAGGCTCAAAAGGCGGACGCGAAGTCCGTGGAGTCATCGGAAAAGGGGGCCGCACCGACGATGGTGACGGTTGCGACCTGGCGAACCCGGGCCTCGGCAGTGAGGTCGGTGTGGGTGATGACCGGTAGGGCCGGAAACTCGTGTGCAACCAGATCGCGCACGAAGCGACGGATGTCGGTTGCCACGAGCAGAGCCACCGGGACTCCGCCCAGCGCGGCCGACTGAGGGCCGCTGGCGGGTGCTGCCTCCAGGCACCGCGCAGTCGCGGCGACGATGTCGTGGGCCGCTCCCGGACCGAGTGCGAGAGTGCGACGCCCCTCGCGCTCGAAGATCGCTTCGCGAACGGTGTCCTCGAGGAGCTCGTCCAGGGCGATGACGGGGATGACGTCGCGGCCTCGACCGAGGCTCTCGGTGATGGTGGCGCGGAGGGCGGGACGCAGGGTCTCGGCCAGCTGTTCGGGCTCCTCCGGAAGCGCTGGCGCCTCGGCGAGCACTTCCAAGATGCGTTCCCAGTCCACCTGAACGCCTTCGTGGGCCAGGCGACGGAGCGCTCGGGTGAGACGGGGCAGGGGAAGGCGGCTGGGCACGGCGGCGCGAACCAGACCGGGCGTCTGCCGCGCGAGGTCGTCGAGCCGTTCCTCGACCCGACCGAGGGTCACGAGGTCGTGAAGATGCTGGAGCCAAACAGCGTTCAGCCGGTTCGAGAGGTCCTGAAGTGCGTCTCCTTGGACCGGTGCTCCATCCACGGCGACCCCTCGCACGACCAGCGTGACATGGCCCGGTGAAGCGGTGGGGCTCACCCCGACGACGCCTTGGGGGATGTGGAGCCCCGTTTTCTCCGATGCTGTGCGGCGCAGGACCCTTTCGATCCGGTGGAGTGGGCCCTTCCCGAGGAGGGAGCGCACCCCGGGTACTCCCCGCGGCTGGAGCAGAAAGCGCTCGGATTCGGCCACCTGCAGGGCCCAAACGGGAGGCAGGTGTTCCTCGAGCGCGCCCCGATCTCGGCTGAGGAGCGCGAGAATCAGGAGCGCGGCGCCCACCACGAAGAACGGCACCGCGGGCAGGCCCGGGACCAGGCCTAGGATCCCCGAGCAGAGCCCGGCGATGGCCAAGGCTCCGCTGTGGTCGAAGAGCTGCGCAAGCAGCTGCCGCGCGAGAGATTCCGAGCTCTCAACGTGCTCCACGCGCGTCACCAGGATCCCGGCGGCAGTCGCGGTGACGAGGGCGGGGATTTGCGCGGCCAGCCCATCTCCGATGGTCAGCGTGCCGTAACGTTCGAGCGCCCCCAGGGCATCGAGTCCCTGCTGCCCCATACCGACGGCGAAGCCACCGACGAGGTTGACGCTCACGATCACGAGGGAGGCGACGGCGTCGCCCTTGACGAATTTCATGGCGCCGTCCATGGCGCCGTAAAATCGACTGTCGCGCTCGAGGTCGGCGCGGCGTCGCTCGGCTTCGGTCGGGGAAATCGCCCCTCGCTTGAGAAGCGCCTCGATGGCCAGCTGTTTGGCGGGAAGCGCATCGAGACTGAATCGAGCGCCGACCTCCGCGACGCGTTCCGCGCCTTTCGCGACGACCACCAGCTGGACCACGGCGAGCAGCACGAAGACGACACCGCCGACAGCTGCGTTGCTTCCGATGACGAGGTGTCCGAAGGCGTCGATCACGCGCCCGGCGTCCGCCTGCAGGAGGATCAGGCGGGTCGAGGAGACGTTGAGCGAAAGTCTCACGAGGGTGCTCACCAAAATGAGCACCGGGAAGGTGGCGACACGAAGCGCACTCGACGTCTGCAGCGCCACGAGCAGCACGACCAGGGAAAACAGGAGGTTTCCGGTGATCAAGAGGTCCAGCAGCCAGGTCGGGAGCGGCACGATCAGTAGAGCGATGGAGCCCACTGCAACGAGTGCGACGAGCCCCTCGGGCCACGAGACGCGCTGCTTCGGGCGCGAGGTCCTCCCAACCATGGGGGGGCAGACTAGAGCGCAGATCATTGAGCCGCTAGAGCGACAAAACGGCTTACCGTTTGTCGGGCTTTGAAACCCGGGACGCGGGCGCCCGCCAGGAGCGCACGACACCGGGGGCGGGGGAGATTCAGCTTGGGGCGCTGAACAGCGCCAACACCCCCGTGTAGAGGTGTAGGGCAGCGCCGGATCCGAACGGGCCGATCTCGAAGGCGGACTGGAGGCCGACGAGGGGCATCTCAGGAAATCGAGCGCGGACCAGCTTCACGTCGACGTCGGGAACTCCGTAGAGGCCCGCTCCCCGGCCAGCGCAGTTGATGTAGATGCCGAAGCGGGGAGCGGTTCCCGCCGCGGACAGAGCCAGGACGCGCATCTGGCTTTCCAGATCGCTCCGTGCCGCCGCGGCGTCGCGCACAGCGTAGGCAACCCGGGTTCCCGGGTGGAGCTCTTCGCCGATCAGCACGCCCCCTCGTCCCGGGTCGACGCCCTGGATGGCACGGAGCAAGAGCTCTGGGCGCCGACCGGGAGGTGCTGAACCGAGACCCTCGCGAGGGGGCATTTCGGGCGCTGCGACGGCAAGCAAAACGAGCGGCCGGTCCTCCAGTCCGCGCGCCGCGTCGCTGAGCGCGTCGAGGGCGCTTCGCCCAGCGATTTCGAGCACCATCGAACCTCTAACCCCCGTTACCTCCTCCAGTGGGGAGAGCAATCGACAGGCCGGAGTCACGGCGATCCGGGGCATTCCCAACCCGGCGAACGTAAGGGCCGCGCCTCGGCCGCGGCGTACCTCTTTGCCATCGACGACGAACACGTCCTGGTCGCCGACGGTGCCACCGCCAAAGACTCGCCTCCCAAAACTGAGCTCTTCGCCGAGGGGGTGCAGAGCATCCTGATCGAAACGATCGGCGCGCATCAGCGCGAGCGCCGTGGTGGTCGAGCTCGCTGCGAGGGCTTCGCGCACCCGCTCTCCGAGGTTTCCAGCGTCAGTGTCGTCGACGACGTATCCGGCGCGGACACCGGGCACGATGAGCCCGGCGGCCCCCGATTGATGCTCGAGTTCGCCCCGCTCGGTGAGGAGTCCGACGCCACCGGCGAGGAGCCACGGGAACCCGGGAGCTCGTGCGGCAAGGGCGGAGGCCAGCTCATCGAGTTGCGCGACGAGGGGGCCCGAAATGAAAAGAATCCCGGCGCGAGGTCCTCGCACCAGCTCGGAACGGTCCAAGATGGTACGAATGACTCGCTCAGGCCGTTCGCTACGCACCTCGAAGCTGACGGCTTCCCCCGACATCCGACAAAAGCCTATTTGGGCGCAGTCCCCGAGGCAAGGCTCTACCCTCCCTTCAGCGATTCGCCTAATGTCTAAAATCATGCCCGAGCTGTCGGTAACGCTGACCTCGTACGCATCGACGGATGTCGGGCGCCGCCGTGAACACAACGAGGACGCCTACTTCTGTGACGACGAGCTCGGACTCTGGGTCGTCGCGGACGGTATGGGGGGACAGGCGGCGGGCGAGGTTGCCAGTCAGCAGGCGGTCGAGACGGTTCACGAGATGGTGCTGCGGGGTCTCAGAACCCAGGCCCAGCGCGGAGGCGAGGGCGCGTCAGGCCGGATCCTGGAGTCGGCGGTTCAGGCCGCGACCTACATGGTGTTCGGTATGGCCGAGCTCGATCGCGACAAGGCCGGCATGGGCACGACCGTCTCGGCGATGATGCGATCGCAACGCGGCGCCGTTCTCGCCCAGGTCGGGGACAGCCGGATCTATCGGATCCGCGCCGAAGTTGCCGAGCAGCTCACCGAAGATCACACCTTGGTGAATTGGCAACTGCGCCAAGGCCTCATCACGCCGGATGAGGCCCGGCGAAGCAAACAGCGAAACGTCATCACCCGCGCCGTGGGTAACCGCGACTACGTGCAGGTCGATCTGATCGAGACGGACGTGATTCTCGGTGACCGCTTCCTGCTCTGCAGCGACGGTCTGCACGGTTACCTGCAGACCGAAGAGATCCCTGAGCTCATCCAGGACGGAGGCCCGGATGCGGTCGAAGCCCTGGTGGCGCTTGCCAACGATCGAGGCGGCAAAGACAACATCACCGCGGTTCTGGTCGAAGTGACCTGAACAATTTTGTTTCCCTAAAAAACCATTGAAAGTCGGACGGTTGGAGATCCATCATTCGGGCTGTCTATCAGGAGTGCGCGGCGATTTTTTCATCCGGTTATTGGGCCAAGGGATCGGTCCCTGGTAGCGCTTGGGTCGCGCCGCACTTCGGTAACGAGCGGCGCCGATAACCTGGACCCAGGACGGGTCAGACCCGGAGTCGAGATGGAAGCTGTGCGTGTTGGTGTCGTGATGGGGGGAACGTCGAGCGAGCGTGAAGTCTCGCTTCAGTCAGGCGCGGCGGTTGCGAGTGCGCTCGAAGCACGAGGCTACGACGTCGTGCGGATCGACGTGGGAAGCGGGGCTCGAGTGTTCGAGGAGCTGGCGGGTGCGTCGATGGATGTCGCGTTCCTCGCCTTGCACGGACGCCAGGGCGAAGACGGCTGCGTCCAAGGCATGCTCGAAATGCTTGGGGTGCCCTACACGGGCTCCGGCGTTCTCACGAGCGCTCTGGCGATGGACAAGCTGAAGAGCAAGGAACTGTTCCGGCTTCACAACGTTCCCACGCCCCCGTACTACGTCCTCGATCGCCGTCAGGCGGACGAGCTGGCAGACGTTCATGGATCCTTCGGGTTCCCGGTCGTGGTGAAGCCCCGCCGCGAGGGCTCCAGCATGGGGGTTTCCAAGGCTTGCAGTTTGGCAGAGCTCACCACGGCGGTGGAGGCAGCTCTCGTCTACGACGACTCGGTCCTCGTGGAGCGCTACGTGGCTGGCGTCGAAGTTGCGGTCGGGATCCTCGATGGGCAGGTTCTCGGAGCAATCGAGATCGCTCCCAAGAACGAGCTCTACGATTTCGAGGCGAAATACACCGCCGGCATGACCGAGTATTTTTTGCCGGTGCGCCTGCCGGAGACCCGTTTGCGCGGCATCATGAACCTCGCCGAGCGTGCGGCGCAGGCACTCGAAGTGCGCGGCGCTGCGCGGGTCGATCTTCTCGTGACCCCAGGAATGAACGAGTACGTTCTCGAGGTGAATACGCTGCCTGGCATGACGCCGACCAGCCTCTTACCGAAGATCGCAGATGCAGCTGGGTACGACTTCGGGAGCCTCTGCGAAGCGATCGTGGACGGTGCCCGCCTGGATGCTTCGTCCAGTTCAACCATCGGCGCGACGTCCCGCCAGCGGGTGGTGCTGCCCGGAGCTCGAGACCTGGGCGCCTGGGAAGAGATCTCCTTCGATGCGGGGCAGCCCGCGTACGTGGGCTCCGGCCGACGCCGCGCTGACACCGCTCGCCGTTCGGCGTGAGCGAGAAAGGGGGGCTTCGTCGGCGCGCCGGGCTCCTCGGGGGAGCCGCGGCGCTCGTTGCGGCTCTGGCTGCTTTCGTCGTCTGGAAGCAGGAACGGAGCTCCGAGCCGTTCGACGATGCGGACCGATCGGACACCGCGTCCGCGGTCGCACCGGTCGCGTCCTCGCGGACGGATCCATTCGATGGTCGTCCGCGCAGACTGACTGCCCTGGTGACGGAAGCACGTCGCCGCTCTCTGGAGTGGAACGGTCGCGCGGACCTGGTGCGGATCGAGGCGTCGGGATTTTCCGAGATGAAGCTCGCGACCCGTGCCGGCGGACGCGCTCAGATGACCTACGAAGTCCCGTTAGGCGGACTTCCTGGCTCTCCCGGCGCCGAAGTCACGGAGCGTCTGGTCGTGCTGTACGACCGCGATGGAATGCGTGAGACCCCGTCCTACGCCAAGCCGTCGGGGCCCGGTGTCGAGCATCCAGAGTGCCCGGCGGACGAGGTGCTTCGAGTCCTCTCGGGCCAAGAGCGCGAGGCACGAGCCCTCATTTATCTGAAAGATCCGGACCGGAAGGGCCCGGTCTGGGTCGCCCTGTTCGACGGAATGGAGCAGGACGAGAGATTTGCGGGGGACACCTGCGCCATCCTGCGCAGGTGAGCTGCCTGCCAGCGCCGCTCATTCGACCAGCATGCCGCGGATTTCGTCTGCAGCGCGATACGTCTTCAGGTGAGCGACTAGGCGCTCTCGTGTCTTCCAGGGCAAGACGTTGCCGCGAGGCGTCGCGTACTCGAGATACAGGTTGTCGTCGGTCGATCGAAGCGCGGTACGGGGCAGGTCGTTCGAGCGAGCCAAGTCGTCGAGGTAGCGCTCGAGACCGTTCCCAGTCACGAGCACGTCGCCGAGGAGCTCGGGCAGAAGTCTGCCGTCGGGGAGCACCTCGTGGATGGCGTCTCGGGCCATGAGGGCCTCAAGGCGGCTCGAGGAAGTGCGTAGCGGCTCGTCGGACGCCACCAGGATGCCTTGCCCTCCGCCGTAGAACAGGGCCACGTGGGGGAAGACGTCGCAGAGCGTATTCAGAATCGTGGCGAAATCCTTCTCGTAGATGTGGTGGAGCTGCACCCACTGCTGGAAGATCCCACCTGGGCGCAGACGTGCGCGAACCAGCTCGTAGTATTCGACGCTGTAGAGGCTTGCAGCACCGGCGAACCAAATGCTGGACAGCTCCATGCCGATCAGATCGTACTTGCCTTGGTCGAGCAGGAGATGGTTGCGACCATCGGCAATGTGCACAGCGAGCCTTGGATCGTCGAGAGCACCGCGATTCGGTCCCCGGAAGAACTCGCCGGCTGCTTCGACGATGGCGGGGGAGATCTCGACGAGATCGAGCCGTTTCCACGGATAGGCCGCGAGGGTGCCGAGGGTTGTGCCGGTGCCGAGACCGATCACCAAGGCGTGGTCGAAGCGGCTCACGAACAGACTCGGATAGTGGGCGAAAAACCGCTGAGCTTTCAGTTCCCAGCCGTTGTTGCCTTGGAATTTGCCGTTCGTGTACAGCGTCGAAACCGGGCCTTCTCGATCGCGAGCCGGGCGTTCGATCACGGTGGTGACACCCCCGTGCACGTCCTCTCGGACGAAGCGGAGCTCGCCCTGCTGCTGATGGCCGTCGAAGTAGACGTTTGTCCCCGCCGTCATCTTCACGAGGTCCCAGCGCGGAAGCAGGAGCGCTATCAGGGTCGCCGCTCCTGCTAGAACTACCGGTGCAGCGCGTGCGCTCGACGCGCCGGTGCTCGGGCCGAAGATGCGGCTGGCGGCGGCACCGAGCAACAGGAACGACACGGCGACGGCGCGAAGGGTGAGCTCGGAGCCGAGGACGGGTAGGAGCAGATAGCCGGCCGCGAGAGAGCCAGCGACGGCGCCGAGCGTGTTCACCGCGGTCAGGCGTCCCACCCAGAGCCCCACGTCGCGTTCGCGCGCCACACGCTGGAGAAGCAGCGGGAACGTCAGGCCCATCAGGGTCGTTGGCGCGGCGAGTAGGCAGAATGCGGACGCGGCACGAACCGCCTCGCGTCCCTCGAAGGTGATCACTTCCTTCCCCAGACTGGTGAACAAGAGCGGGAGCTCGTCCCAAACGGGGAGGGTGACGAGGAGGCTCAGGCCGGAGGCGAAAAGGCTCAGAGGCAGGGCGCGATGGCCAAAGCGCCGCGCAGCCCAAGCGGCTCGTGAAGCGCCGAAAAATAGGCAAATCAGAAAGATCGCGAGGATGAGACCGAACGCGTACGCGCTGTTGCCGATCAGCACGGCGAGCAGATGGGTCTCGACGACCTCGAGGATGAAGATCAGCGCGCCCGAAGCGATGGCGAGCACCATCAGGAGGGGGCGCTCGTCACGATGGGGGGCTCGGGGATGGATCGTGCTGCCCACCTCGGCTTCGAGTCGCGCGCCGCCGGGCGTGCCTTCGTTCGGGGCATCGGGTCCCGACGCGGGGGGCGATGCAGCAGCTTCGTGAGGAGCTGCTGTGACGCGCCGGCCAAAAGCGATCGCAACGGCTCCCACGATGGCGCTCAGCGTCGCGGAGCCGAGCAGGGTGCCGCTCAGGCCGAGCGCCGGGAGCACGACATAGGCCGCTAAGAGCGCGCCGCTCGCGCCGCCCAGGGTGTTCGCCGCGTAGAGCGCACCGAGCTGACGGTCCCGTCGACCAGGCTGGGGCGCAAGAGCACGGGTCAACACGGGCAGGGTTGCGCCCATCGCTACGGTGGGGATGACGACCACGGCGAGCGCGAGGATCCAGCGGAGCGCGCTGAGCGCCACGAGCGAATCCGGGAGGGCTCTGGCTGCGGCGACGTAGAGCGGTCCGAGCGCATGAAACGCCGGGGCCGAAACGGCCACGCACGCCGCGACCACGAGCTCCAGGACGCCGTAGGCTTGCAGCGGGCGGTCGAGACGGGCTGCCAGGCGACCGCCCCAGTGCGCTCCGAGGGAGAGCCCCACCATGAATGCGGCGAGCACGGCGCTCACGGCATAGGCGGTCGAGCCGACGATGTACCCGAGGTACTTCGAGAAGCAGACCTGATCGACGAGACCGGCCGCCCCGGAAACGACGAACAGGATCGCGACGAGGCGAAAGGGCAGGGGCGTCGACGCGCTGCCGGGTCCAGGCAGCGGCAGGCGGTCACGCAAACGCTTCGCGCTCGTCGGGGGCAGGCTCTCAGGGTTTTCTAGCTGCGCGGCGTCGGTCAAGGAGCGCCGACCATAGCAGAATCATCATCATTCCCCGTTTCGAGGTGCTGGGCCGGCCCGGCGGTCGGTACGGTGAGCCCCGGAAGTTAGGGAAGAAAGAGTGTTCGCTCCTCGGGGCTTGGGATCTGGCAGAGGTCGCGGCGTCCGAAGATCCGGTAACGGAAGCGGGCGACCGTCGCGTAGACGGGGTTCGTGAGCCATTCGGGAAGCCAGCGAAACCAGGCGGCCGCCCGCCAGGGTAGTGGCAGGTAGCGAGCCAGCTCGAGCCATGCGGTCATGCGAAAGTAGAGCCTGCTGTCGTCGAGGAAGACGAGGGTGTCGAGGTGGTCGGGAAAAGCGGGCATGAGCTGCAGGACGTGCGCCGCGGTTTCACCCTGAAGCGGCGCGTAGTGAAGGGCGCGCTGTCGGTCGACACGAACCAGGAAGCGGACGGATCGCGTGCAGAGGCCGCAGACCCCGTCGTAGAAAACGATGCGAGGGGGCAGGGCTGCCGGAAAGGAATCACCGGGAGGAGGGGAAGACGCCATGGTCGAACGGTCTGAAGCATAGCGGGCAGCCAATTCGACGCGCGAGCGAGCCTTCCTGGCTCGAAGATCAGGCCGGAGTTTTCTTCGTTGCATCGCGGTGTTGCGAGGAGAGTCGACGAACGCTATAGGTTCGGCCCCCCGGGTCCCCATCGTCTAGTCAGGCCCAGGACATCGCCCTTTCAAGGCGACGACGCGGGTTCGAATCCCGCTGGGGACGCAAAGGAAGGCCTCCAGTCGAAAGACTGGGGGCCGACTGCTTTTTGTGGTCGCCGGAGTCCCGAGCGTTGTTCGAACCGTCAGAGGAGCAGGTGACGCACGGGGAGGGAGGCCTGCCGAGTGTTTCGCTGCGGGTTCGACCCGGAGTGGAGGGAGTCAAGCGAGCTGGACGGACTCCACGGACACTAGCCTTCCCAGCACGACCCGATCCCCATACCAGGGCTGCCACCCCTCGGCAGAGAGATTGTGAGGGCGCAGAGACGGAGCACAGCCACGGTGGCGGGGTGGCCGCCCGGGATCGGGGGGCGCTTTTCACGCGCGTGCGGCCTCTCGGTTTCGCGCCGAGGGGCAGCAGTGATAGCTGGGCGAGATGAGCACTCGGACAATCCTCTGCGGAGCCGCCCTGTTGGTCGCATGCCACTCGCAGGGCGAAGGCGCCGAGTCGCCGCCGCCGCCTCCACCTGCGGAGGCCCCTCACGTGGCTAGCGAGGAGCCTCCCGTCACTGCTTCCGCTATGCCCTCGGGTCCCGCGGCCGTCACGCCTCCTCCCGGTGCAGACTGCCTGAGTCCCCAGGAAATCGAAGCGAACCTCGGGCTTTGGTGGAAAATGCAGAACAAGCAGCTGAGCGTCGTGGGAGTCGGCCCCGACGGACACGTTCACGTGTACCAAGCGCCGTCCTTCGACGCGCCCGTCGCCGGGAGGCTGTCCTACGATGCTCGCGACCTCGTGGCGACTGGCCGCGCCTGCCGTGAGGACGACAGCATCTTCGTTTCACTCCGTGCTGGCCCCGTTGCGGGTTGGGTGAACGCCGCTTCTCTGCTTCCCACGACGATGCCTGCCGAAGAGACCGCGCGTTTTCAGAAGTACTTGAAGGGTGAGACCTTCACGTCACCGGAAGGCCTCGCCGATGCAGTCGCCCGAGGTCTCGCTGCCGAGCACCCTGCGGAGGGCGAAGTGCCTTTCCAGGTCGAGGTTCTCGGCGTCGCTCGCAGCGATGTCGCTGGCAAGCGCACCGCGCGCGTAGCCCTCGAGCCGTGCTGCTACGCCGACGACTCGGTTCGTGGTGAACAAGTCGATCTCGACCTCGACGAGCTAGGAGGGACGTGGCGGCTCGTGTCGGCCCGGGTTCGCCGTCTCTGTCCCCGCGGCGCGCAGGTGGCCCGCTGCCTGTGAACAGCCGACGCTTCAGCGCTGGGCTGGTCCGCGCATGCGGTAGATCTCCGCGAGCTGATCGGGGCTCGAGATGCACAGATCCAGGTCTTTGAGGAGCCCGTCCTTCAAGGCATAGATCCAACCGTGCACGCAGACGTCTTGCCCGCGCCGCCAGGCATCTTGGACGATGGTCGTGTGGCAGACGTTGCGGACCTGCGCTGCGACGTTGATCTCGCACATGCGGTTGGTCTTCGCGACCGGGTCGAGCGTCGACAGGTCGGAGGCCAGGGGGCTGTTTTCGCAGACATCCTTGATCTGCCGGAGCCAATTGTCGATGAGACCGTGTGGCGCGTCCTGCAGGGCGGAGGTGACGCCACCGCATCCGTAGTGGCCACAGACGATGACGTGCTTCACCTGGAGCACATCGACCGCGTACTGGAGCACCGACAGGCAGTTGAGGTCCGTGTGCGAGACCACGTTGGCCACGTTGCGGTGCACGAAGACCTGCCCCGGCTCGAGCCCGATGATCTGATTGGCGGGAACTCGGCTGTCCGCGCACCCGATCCACAGATAAGGCGGGGTTTGCTGCGTCGCGAGGCTCTCGAAAAATTCGGGGTTCTCCTCGCGCATTTGCGTGGACCACCGCCGATTGTTGTCGAACAGATGTTTGAGGACTCGCATGGCGAGGCGCCTACCATGAGGCACCCTACCGGTCCAAGACCCCGGGCGCCGCGCTCCGTCGAGGGCTTGCGCGAAGCCTGGGGGTGCGAAATATACGTTGCTCCGTCAGGCACGGAGAGTGCAGCTCACGGTGGCTTTGAACGTGTAGCTGGGAGACCCGCGGGCGGTCAGCACCGTGACCAGCGTTCCCGCCGGCACATCCACTTGGATAGGTTCGGGGTTCACGTTCGTGCTCACCGCGCACTCGGCGTCCGATTCGCAGGCGTTTTGAATGTGGACCCGGTGCTCGTAGCCCGAGCGGTACACCGACTCGGCCCGGTAGGTGATGCAAGCGGGCTTCTCGGCGGGCCGCCGTTCTTCTCTCGCCCCATCCCGCGCGACGGGCTCCGCGCATGGTGGGGGTGCGGTGACGGTGATGACGGGGTCGCTCCAGACCGCGTTCGAGCCGAAAACGACCGCTCCGAGCAATGCCGCGACGCGTAGCATGACCCCCTGTGGAAGGTCTGACATGGGGTCTTGCCAGGCGCCATGCGACGCCTGCACCACGCCTCGGAGGAGCACCCCGCGAAACTAGTCCGCTTGGGTAGTCTTCTCATCGGCGCAATGCGCCGCGCGATCGCGTCGTCAGCTGGGACGCACGGGTAGCGTGAGGAGCTTGCCACCTCGCGGCGGGGGATCCACCGGCGGCAGGGCGAGCACGTGTCGCTCAATCACAGGCAACGCGTGCAGGGCCGCCCCCTCGACGTGCAGTTCCGAGAAGGGTCCCTCGAAGACGAGGAGCAGGACGTAAATCGAGGCGAAGGAACGGGCGAAGTATCCGAGATCGGCTTGGTGGACCAGCCGGCGGAAAGTACTTCCGCCCTCCGCCAGCTCCGCTTCCGCGCGCACGTTGGCCAACGCACGCACCTCGAGCAACCGGACCCGACGTGCTCGAAGAGGGCGCGCGACGAGACGCTCGAGGGCGCGTCGCAGGCGACGTCGGTCTTCTTCGTCCACGCGGGCCTCGGTGAGGACCGCGTCGGCTTCGCCTGCTTCGAGCCCCGCCAAAAGTGCCAAATCGAGGCGACGCGAGCGCGCAAGTTCGCCCGCTCGGGCGAGGTCGATGGCGGCGTCGACGTCCTCGCTCCGATCGTGCGGTTCGGAGCTCCCCCAAATCACGGGCGAACGCAGGTCGACCACCAGGGCGCTCACGGCTCCCGTGCGTCCGGCCAGGGCGCACAGGGCGTCGTCCAGACGCCGACGGGCCAGTTGCTGCTCCGCGTCCTTGCGTGGAGCGGGACCCTGGACCCCCAAGTCGAAAAAGGACTCTGCCATTTCCCGCAGACGCAGCTGCGCTCTCCGCGCGTCTTCCGGAGGCTCGGCGAAGGTGGCCACCAAGATCCAACCGTTGGGGACTTCGGTGTAGAGCTGGAGCGGCCCCTCGGGGAACTTGCCTCCGATCTGGAGGTGGGCCGCGTCGCAGCCCAGCTCTTGACGAACGAGCCCGAGTACACGGTCCAAGGTCTGGTTGCTGCTCACGACCTGGTCATTACACCGCGGAGCTGGGGTCCGGGTCAAAGAGGCGGCAGGCGCCGCTCCGGGAAGTTCAGCTGCCCCTGGATGGGTCGAGGACCACCCTTCCGCGGGATCTTGTACACGCGCCGCGCCTGGATGAGGGTATTGCGCAAGCCGTTGGCTCGCTGGATCGCCTCGACCGTCGTTCCGTAGCGCCTGGCCAGTTTGCCGAGGGTTTCGCCTTTGCGCACGCGGTGTTGGGCAAAGACCGTCACCGGGGGGACCAACTTGTGGGCGACCAAGAGGGAGTAGAGCCGCTGGCCGCTTCGCTGGGCGATGGGGTTGAAAAAGCGGACGTGGATGTGGGTCCCGTGGCCGCGCACATGGCGAATGATCGCTTGGCGAGAGCCCAGGGTTTCGAAAAGGCTCTGAACCCACTCCGGATCTTCGCCGCTTGCCAGGGCGTGTTCGCGGAGCACACGCTGGATCGGGTGGTCGATGAGGATCATCTCGACATCCGTCTCCGTGACGAAAGCCCGCACGAGCGCCCAGGTACGCGCGACGTCCAGGTTGTCCGCGGTGGCTCGTCGATACCAGCGACGCTGCCCTTCGGCGTAGTAGTAGCCGACGTCCACGTCCCGACCCGACTGGTGGCTCAAGTGCGGGCTGAGGTGGCCCCCGCTTGCGCCGCTGATGTGGCCGATGTGTACGGGGGCCGTGTTCGGGAATTGTTCGTGGACCTTGCTGACCGCCGCCTGCAGGTAGGCCACCGTCTCTTCCGTCCCCCAAGCAAAGCCTGGTGAAACGAGCTCGAACAGCTTGCCGTCCTCGGGCCGCACACCGTTCAGCAGTCGCCCGTTGTTCGGAAGACCAACCGATAGCGAGCCGAGACTCTCGGGTGCTTCGAGGAGTCGGTTTTCTAGCTCTTCGTCCGAAAGATCCTCGAAGGGGCTTGCCTTCGCCGACGCCGAAGCCACCTCGCTGGGACTGGCGGCCACGGCCTGCTCGTCACCGAGGGGCGTCGAGTCCTCTGCGGCGAGATCGGCGGCGTGCTCCGATGGGACCGGTTCGGCTCGCGCTGCCACCGGACTCGGTGGAGCAAGCCTTGGCTGTTCGGCCGGGGTCGGAAGGCTGGACCGCCCGGCACAGGCCGCTTGAACGAACGCGATCGCAAGGAGGGGGAGGAGTCTCACGAGAAATCCAAGGGTGGTTCCAGCCAGGAGGGAACGGGGGCAGATGCTGGCAGGATCGCGCCCGTACGCCAGCGGAGCCGGGCGCGGGCCCCTCCAGGGGGACGTCTGCCCGATCGGGGGACGAGTCTGGCCCAGGATTTCAGCGGGTGCCAGTCTTCGGGTCCCCCAACTGGGCATACCAGTCGGCGGTGCGCGAGAGTCCCTCGCGGAGACCGGTCGTTGGGCCGATTTTTGCCTCGAACCAGCCTGGGTCCAGCACGGAGCGTTCCAGATCGCCGATCCGCGGGGGCCCGTGGCCGATCGCGCTCGGAGAGTGGGCCAGGTCGACGATCGTTCGAGCGAGGTCTTCCGTAGTCGTCTCGATCCCGGTGGCACAGTTCAACCGGGACACGTCGAGCCGTCCCTCGATGGCCGCCAGGTTCGCGCGAGCGACATCGGCGACGTACACGTAGTCACGAACACAGCCCGGGTCGCCTTCGGTTTTCCGCGCGTTGACCCGGAGCTGCTGGCCAGCGAGTGCCCGATCGAAGAAGATCGCCACGACCCCCGCTTCCCCGTGGGGATCCTGCCGTGGCCCGTAAACGTTGGCGTACCGGAGGGTCACGGTATCGAGACCGTGCTGCCGACGGTAGACGTCGAGCAGTTGCTCGTAGGCGAGCTTGTGGATGGCGTAGGGGCTGATCGGAGCGTTTGGATGGCTTTCGTCGGCGCGAGTCCCCTCGGCGACCTCTCCGTAGATAGCCCCGCCGGTGCTGGCGAACACGATTCGCTGAACTCCAAACTCGATGCAAGCATCCGCCACGATCAAGCCGCCCTGGACGTTGATTGCGGCGTCCAGGCCGGGATCCCGCATGCTCACGGTGACGCTCGCCTGGGCGGCTTGGTGGCTGACGACGTCGGGTCGAAAGTCGGAGAACGCCGCGCGCGTCTCTTCCCGGTTGCGGACGTCGACTCGATAGAGCCGAACCGAGGCGGGAAGGTTTTCAGGCTTGCCCGAGCTCAGATCGTCCAGGGCCGCCACCTCGTGGCCTTCAGCGAGGGCGGTTTCGACGACATGGCTTCCGATGAATCCGGCCCCGCCGGTAACGAGGATCTTCATGCGGGTCGTACTCTCGAGGGCTGCGAATGTGCGTGGCCAGGGGGGCGGGTGAGTGCAGAGTCAGGCTGACAGGTTCGGGGATGGGTGTTAGACCCGGCACACCAATGGATCCAGAGAAGACCAACGATCCACTCGAGATTCTCGACACATGGCTGGAGGACGCGGCTGCTCGCGGTGTGGCGCTGCCCGAGGCCATGACCCTGGCCACCGTGGATGAAATGGGGCGCCCTTCGGCTCGGATTGTCCTGTACAAGGGGCGCTCCCGAGACGGACTCGCGTTCTTCACGAACTACGAAAGCCGCAAGGGCCGTGAGCTCGCGCGCGATCCGCATGCAACTTTCGTGTTTCACTGGGCAGAGCTCCAGCGCCAGGTGCGTGTCGACGGGACGGTGGAGAAGCTGGGCGCCGAGGAGTCCGACGCGTACTTTGCGACCCGTCCGCGCGACAGTCAGATCGGGGCATGGGCCTCGAAGCAGAGTGAACCGCTCGACTCTCGCGAGGCCCTGGATGCCGCTTTCGAGGCTGCGAAGAAGCGCTTCGAAGGGAAACCCGTGCCCAGACCGCCGCATTGGGGCGGCTTTCGGCTCTTGCCGGAACGAATCGAATTCTGGATCGGGATGTCGGGCCGCCTCCACGACCGCTTCGCGTTCACGCGTTCCGAGCAGGGCTGGACGTGGACACGGCTTGCACCCTGAGCATTCCGTCGACACTTCACACCTGCGTTCGCTTTGGCGACAATCGGACAGCACACTGACGGGGCGGGTTCAGCCCGCGCGAGGGGAGGGAGCGGCATGGACAAGCCGGTGGCAGTCGTGACCGGAGGAAACCGGGGGATCGGGTTCGAGACGTGCAGGCAGCTCGCGCGCCGGGGATTTCACGTCATCCTGGGCAGTCGCGACCCGGCCAAGGGGCAGCGCGCTGCTGACGAGCTCCGCGCGAATGGCGCAGACGTGGTGGCACTTTCTCTCGACGTTGCAGACCCCGCGAGCATCGCGACACTGCGGGAAGAGCTTCAGGTGCAGGTAGGGCGCGTCGACGTCCTCGTGAACAATGCGGGCATCATCGGTTCGCACTACATGCAGAGCATCTTGCGTGTCAGTGATCCGGAGATCCTCACGGCCTTCGAGGTTAATTTCCTGGGGCCGCTGCACATGTGCCAGGCGATCGTTCCGCTGATGCAGGACCGCGGACACGGACGCATCGTGAACGTGTCGAGCGGAATGGGGCAGCTTCACGACATGGGGTCCGGAGCGCCGCCATACCGGGTGTCGAAGGCCTCCATCAACGTGCTCACGCGCGTTCTCGCCCGCGAGCTCGAGAGCACCGACATTCTCGTCAACAGCGTCTGCCCCGGCTGGGTTCGCACGGCGCTCGGCGGACAAGAAGCTCCGCGCAGCTTGGAGGAGGGTGCGCAAGGCATCGTCTGGGCGGCCACGCTTCCCGAGGGAGGGCCGACCGGCGGCTTCTTCCGCGATGGCGAACCCATCCCCTGGTAAAGGGGACTCCTCGGAGCTTCTGGTCATTATCTTGGCGAGCTGAGGAGCCTCTGCCGCCGTTGTCGCCTGGGAGCGTCTCAAGTGTGAGAAAGGGGCAGGTTCCCACCGGTGCCTCAACCGTTCCGGCCAGACATGCGGTGGAACGAACGAGTGCGAACGATCTCGGCCGGCCTGGTCGCGCTGGGCGTCGCTGCCTGTGGTGGAGAGCAGAAGCAGCCCGAGACTCCCGCGCGCGAAGCTGGGGGCGCCGTCGGTGCGGAGATGATGGCGGGACCCGTCTTCCGGTACGACATCCCCGATGGCCTGCAATACACACAAACGGTGCGCCACACGCGGCAGCTCACTGCCCCAGGCACCCCGATGAACGCCAGTTTGCAGGAGGAGTGGACGTTCGACATTACCGTCGACCGCCGTGGTCCCATGACGGAGTTCGACGGCACCTTGAAGTCGGTCCGTTTGAGTCAGAACGGAGCGCTCGTCGCCCAGACCCTCCCTCAGGACGCGCGCATCTCGGCTCAGATCGACTCCGAGGGCGACGTTCAGTCCGTGACGGGCGCCGAGTCGATTTCCGAAGCCCTGGTCGCGGAGCTCCCCGAGGCCGAGCGACAACAGGCTCTTGGACTCGTCTCCAACGAGGCGATCGCTGCGAACATGGCCCGTCGACTCTCGCGCTCCGTTCGGCAACTGAACGGCCGCCCCGCGACCATCGGCGCCACCTGGATCGTGCGGCCCACCGAGCCGGGCATTCGGGGCAAGACCCTCTCCGTCCAGGCCGAGGAACAGTGTGGTCTCAAGCGCTGCATGCGCGTCGATGCGACCTATCAGATCGATAATGCGAGCATCGCCGACGAACTCCGTGGCGAGGTGATCGGACTCGTCTCCGACGAAGACGAGGGCGGTGTGAGCGAAGTCACCCTCGAGGACGTCGAAGTGTCCGCGTCGGACACCATGCTCGTCGAGGTCGACACTCTGCTCGTACACAAGGCGACCTTCCAGGAAACGATCCGACTCCGGGTGAAGGGGCCGGAGCGAACCGTCGACTTGATCGTGACTGAGTCGGACGATCAAGAAATCGTGACCCGCTGACGACCCTCCCAGCTTTTCCGAATCCGGCCCGATCTGGCTGGCGCCAGGTTTCTGACACGGGGAGACTTTTGTTGAGACTCCTCGTGCGCCTACCGGCCTGCGATCCGTACTGCGGTCGTCGGGGCTCGAAGGGAGCCTCGACATAGTGCGCGATCGTGAAGGAGGTCGAGATGGGGAGCTACCAGGCCTTGGACAGTCAGCGCGATGTCGGCGAAAGGCTGCAGCGTGACAGCGGAATTCCCAAGCCAGGAGGATTGGGCGCATCTCGGAACGAGCTCATCGGTCTCGTTCTCGGCGTGATCGTCCTCGCTGCGATTGCCGTCGGCTTTTGGTTCGAGGCCACGCGCTAGAAAAACCATCGCTTGCGATAGTAGCCCACTTCGGCCCTCGCCTTCCGAGGGCCGAAGTGGCGGTGGGCCAACCGATGCGGTCCACCTCATAGCGATGACCGCTTGCGGTGATCGCCCTTTAGTCCGTCACGTAGACGTCGACGCGCTCTGCGAATCCGCGCTCCGAAGGCTCCAAGTACTCCCCGCCGCCCTCGGACTCGATGGTGATGCGCGAGGCGTCCACTCCCTGATTGATGAGGATCTGAGCGACGTTCTGAGCGCGCTCCATCCCGAGATCGACGTCAGCATCCGCGTCTCCCGAAGGCGCGGCGTGACCGGAAACGGTGACTTTCGTGTCGCCCTGTTGGTCGCCCATCAAGCAGTCGCCGAGCGTCTTGCCGCGAGTGAAGTTGCTGCCCTCGACTCGCGATGATTCCCCGTCGAAGAAGATCGGGGTCGGAGCGCTCAAGTCGCAGCTCGAAAGCCGCTTCGCCGACTGCTCGCCGGCGTGAGTGATGACGATTTCGGCCTTGTTCTTTTCGAGGCCGAGGTCTTCGCCTGCTTCGTGCAGCCCTTTCTCCACGGCGTCGCCTGCTTTGTCGGCTCCCCGCTCCGCTGCTTCGCCGGCATCGTCCAGCGCATCGCCCGCTTCGTCTTTCGCGGTGTCGAGGCTTTCGGCGGTATCATGGGCCAGCTCTTTGCCCTTCTCGAGCCCGCGCTCTCCGAGCTCACCGGCCTTGTCGGTTGCCTTCCCGACGACGGCTCCGACTTCGCCAGCCGTCTCCTTGACGTCTTCCTTCGCCTCGTGACGTTCCTTCTTTTCACAGCCCGTCGCGACGAGCGCTGCAGCGACGCAGCTCGCGCCTAAGACGGCGCTCCAACTGAGACCCAGCCGCATGGCTTCCCCCCTTCGTTCGTCCGCTGCGCTCGACGCCCCAACCTGAGTGGTCGGCTGCGAACGTCCAGCGGTCTTGGCGCCAAACCCAGGCTGAAGCTCCGATCGGGGATCGTCAAGGCGCCGTCGATGGAGACCCGCACACGGAAGACCGTTCGGGTCAGAGACCGCTTTCGAGGCGGCCCCCACTCGGGCTAGTCATTCGCACTACTGAATCACAGGAATTCGCGGGCTCAGCCGCCGCCAAAGACCTGAGTCGCGATCACGATGGGAGGAGACGACGAGTCATCGATGTCGACGTCCAGCCCGATGTGGGTGAAGTTGGGATCGAGCAGATTGGCGCGATGACCGGGGCTTCGCATCCAGAGCGTGTGGATCTCCTCTGCCGAACGCGCCCGGCCGATGTTTTCTCCGTAACGGGGGTAGGGGAAGCCCGCGCGGCGCATGCGGTCGTGGGTCGAACCGTTCGTCGGCGACTGGTGCGCGAAGAAATGGTTCTGGTGCATGTCGTCGTTGTGGCCCGCGGCGATGCGATCGAGTTCGGGATCCCTTTTCAGGGGCGGCAGTCCGGCGTGTGCGCGAGCCTCGTTGGCTGCCTGGAGAAAAGCTTCTGCCGTGGGAGCCCAGTCGACGTTCAGGGTCGTGGCTTCGATCTCCGGATTGACACCCACGCCGATCGGGAAGTTTGCAACTACCTCCAGGCCGTTTGGACCGCGTGCCAAGAGCTCGATCTGGTGCGTGCCTCGCGGCAGGCCCATGAGCTTCTGCTCGAGCATTCCCTTCATGCGACGCACCTTGCCGTCGGGTCCCGTGACGAGCCATTCGGGGCTGTTCCAACCGCTGGCCAACTTGGCCTGCAGATTGACGGGAGCGCCCTCTTCCACGCGACGATCGACGGGGGCGATGTCGGCATGACTTGCCGAAAGCGCGACCACGGCCAGCCCGTCGTCGGTCACGTAGACGCCGGCGCGATTGTGCGCGCTGCTCTTCGGCTGTCCGCGCAGGGCGCCGGAGAGATCTCTTTCCCACGTAGCCGCGTCCAGATCGACGAACAAAAGGAGCGGAAACGGAGAGACGATGCCGAACCGGCGACTCATGCGGTCGACGTCGATGGTCGAGGGCGTCTCGCCGCGGTGGGAGCGCTGTTGGGCGGCCCAACTGGCGAGGTCGGCCAAACGACCGTCGCCTTCCAACCGTTCGTTGGCGGTGCGCACGACGTTCCAGACGCGCGAGGCGTCGGAAGCTCCCTGGCCATCTCCCGAGTACGGATGACCCTCGGGCGAGCTCGAGTACCGGTCCCGATCCCTGAGGGGCGCGGAGGTCTTGGAGGCGGAGATCTGTGGTTTGGACTCGGAGCCACTGCCGCGGCTGGCACAGCCGGTGGAAGGCAGGTAGACGGCGACAGCGGCCGTCAAGAGGCCCAGAGCCAGGCGAAGCTGGCGGTTAAGCATGGGCGAAGCGAAGTTTTCGAAAGCTGGGGCCAGGCCCCGGGTACGTGAAGCTCCGGCAAGGTGACACGGCTTCTGAAGGGCGCCAGCGGTCCTTCGAGCTAGCGTGGCGAGTCAGCTGCGGAACGGTTCTGGCCAGACCCATCTGGGTTTTCTACCCTGGTGCCCCAAGTAGGCTGGTGCATTCGGGTTCCGAGCTTCGCTTCAGCGGACTTTGGGGACTAGGCGCGCGGCCATTCGGAAGAACGACCACAACCAGCGAGCAAGCGATGCCCTCCCGGACTCACTCCATCGGAATTCTCACTTCAGGGGGCGACTGCCCCGGTTTGAACGCAGCGATCCGCGGTGTGGCGAAGGCCGCCATGCACTACGGCATCCAAGTCATTGGCGTGCAGGATGGGTTCCGTGGTCTGGTGGAAAACCGCACCATGGTGCTGGACAGCCGATTGGTGAGCGGCCTGCTCACCGAGGGAGGAACGCTGCTTGGAACGGCGCGTGACAAGCCTCACAAAATGCGCATGGGTCACCAGATCATGGACATGACCGACGTTGCGGTCGCCAACATGAACCGGATGAACATCGATTGTCTGGTGTGCATCGGGGGGAACGGAACCCAGAAGAATGCGCTCCGTTTGCGCAACGCCACCGACATCGGAGTGATCACCCTGCCGAAGACCATCGACAACGACGTTGCGGGGACCGACGTCACCTTCGGTTTCGACTCGGCGATGAGGATCGCCACCGAAGCGATCGACCGGCTTCACACGACGGCGACGAGTCACCATCGCATCATCGTGTGCGAAATCATGGGACACGATGCGGGCTGGCTTGCCCTTGGTTCGGGCATTGCCGGCGGGGCGGACGTCATTCTCATTCCCGAGATCCCCTACGACCTCGGCGTCGTGGCGCGTCACCTGATCAACCGTCGCCAAGCGGGCAAGCGTTTCTCAATCATCGCCGTGGCCGAAGGTGTTCGTTCACAAGATGAAGTGGCGCGCCTCCTGGCGGATGAGGAGGGCAAGAAGAAGAAGGAAAAGAAGAGAAAGAAGGACAAAGAGGGACCCGAACCGAGCAAGGCGACGCCGTCCGTCGACTTCGACTCGGAGGAGGTCCACCTGGTCCAGGAGCCCGTGGCGAGTCGGATCGCGCGGCGACTGCAGCAGCTCACGGGGATTGAGGCGCGCGTCACGTCCCTCGGTCACGTGCAGCGCGGCGGCGAGCCCACTGCCTACGACCGACTCCTGACCACCCGCCTCGGGACGAAGGCAGGAAAGCTCCTCGCCGAGGGCACCTACGACGTGATGGTGGCCATCCAGGGCGACAAGACGAAACCCGTCCCGCTCGAAAGCGTCGCGGGCAAGAAGAAGCTCGTGCCCCCGGATCACCCGTGGCTCGAGACCGCTCGCCTCGTGGAAACCTGCCTCGGCGACAAATCCTGAGCGGATCCAGCACCTTCCAGCCGCGCTCGGGTCGCTTGGCCCTTGACATGGGCGACTCAGGGCGTACCTGCACCGGGTCGAACATGTCTGCACCCCACGTCACCATGGTGAAAAAGCGGCTCGCCTCGGGCGAGCCCTGCCGCAAGTGCATCCAGGCGGAGGACATGCTCAAGCGGCGGGGCCTTTGGGAAAAGATCGGGCAGGTCGTGTGGGCCGACGAGACCGATCCCGAGTCCGAGGGAATGCGTCTGGCGCGTGAGCATCACGTCGACCTCGCGCCCTTCTTCCTCGTTCGCTCGGACGAGGGGGCTCCGCGCCTCTACACGAGCGCCCTTCGACTCGTGAAGGAGGTTCTCGCGAAGGGGCCCGACACGGCCGATGCGACAAGTGGCGAGGGTGATTCGGGTCGGAGCGAACTCCGCCCCAGCGTAAGTCCGGTGGTTTCGGCTGTTGGGGCGGACGAAATAATGGCTCAGAGCGTGGAGCTCGCCGACGCTTCTCCGCAGCGTATCGTCGAGTGGACCTTTGGCAAGCTCGGGCGTCGTTGCGCGATCGCCTTCAGCGGTGCCGAGGATGTCGTCCTCATCGACATGGCGGCGAAGCGCGGCTTGGATTTTTCGGTGTTCTGTCTGGACACGGGGCGACTGCACCCGGAGACCTACCGATTCATCGATCGCGTCCGCGAGCACTACGGCATCGAGATCGAGATGGCTTTTCCCGAGGCCATTCGGGTCCAGGACCTCGTCCGCAAGAAGGGCTTGTTCAGCTTCTACGAGGATGGTCACGGCGAGTGCTGCGGTATTCGCAAGGTGGAGCCTTTGCGGCGTGTGCTCGGCACCTTCGACGGTTGGATGACCGGGCAGCGACGTGACCAGAGCCCGACGCGAGCCGAGGTGCCGGTACTGCTTTGGGACACGAGCCACACCCCCTCCGGAATGCTCAAGGCCAACCCCCTGGCTCGCTGGACGAGCGCGCAGGTGTGGCAGTACATCCGCGACGAGGACGTGCCCTACAACGAGCTCCACGACCGAGGGTTCATCTCGATCGGCTGCGAGCCGTGCACCCGAGCCGTCCGCCCGGGCGAGCATGAGCGCGCTGGCCGCTGGTGGTGGGAGGAAGCCACCCAGCGCGAGTGCGGGCTGCACAAGGGCTGAGCGCTGCTATGCGTCGTGGCGGTACAAATGCACGTCGCGTTGGGGAAATGGGATCGTGACTCCCGCCTCATCGAGGACGCGTTTGCAGCCCTCGGTGATGGCGAAATGCACGTCCCAGTAGTCCGCGGGGCGGGTGAACGGGCGCACCACGAGGTTGACGGAGTTGTCCCCGAGCTCCGTGACGGCAACCACGGGTGCTGGCTCGGGGAGGACCTTCGGGGTGCTCTTCACCATCTCCAGAAGAACGGCTTTCGCTTTCTGAAGGTCGGCGTCGTAGGCGACGCCGACCGAGCAATCGACTCGGACGTGCTGTTCGCTGGTGAAGTTCGTGATCGTCCCGTTCGAAAGGCCTCCGTTGGGGACGATGACCCGCCGGTTTTGGGGCGAGAGCAGCACTGTGTTGAAGATCTGGATTTCGAGTACCGTGCCGATTTCACCCTGGGCCTTGATGAAATCGCCCACCTTGAAGGGGCGAAAGATCAGGATGATCACTCCACCGGCGAAATTCTGGAGGCTGCCTTGGAGCGCAAGACCGATGGCGAGGCCCGCTGCGCCCAGGACCGCGACGAACGACGTCGTCTGGACGCCGAGGATTGATGCGACGCTGATGAACAGCATCACCTTGAGGATCCAACCGAGGAGGTTGCTCAAGAACGGAGTCAGCGTCGCATCGACCTTCCGAGCTTCGAGTCCCCGTCGGAAGACCTTGATCACGCCGCTCACCAGCCAGAGGCCGAGCAGGAGGGTGAAGAGCGCCAGCGCGACCTTGGGGGCGTACGTCAGCGTGAGGCTGACTACCAATTCTCGGTACTTCTCGATCTCCGCGACGTCCATCCCTGCGCCTCCCAGCGCATTGCACCGCCATGATGGAGGCGATTTGGACGAAGGGGAAGGGGATGGCCGCGCGAGTCGTCAGCGTCGAAAAGTGGAAGCTGACTACGAAATGTTTCGCGGCACGGTCCTACCCCAAAACGTTTCGCGAAAGGTTTCCGGTGCTGATTCGCCGGGCACGAACTAGCCCCGCGAATCGTTCGCCATGTGTTCGTTGAACAAGGCGAGGAGTCCGTCAGGGTTGTCCACGTGGACCCAATGCCCCGCGTTCGGGAGCTCCAGGAGCTCGACGGAGGCATCTTCTGGAAGTGCCCCGGCTCGGCTCCGCATGTCGCCGGTCCAACGATCACTGTGCTCGGCGACGACCAGGTGGACGGTGGGACGCTCCCGCACCGTTTCGACGAAGGGCCAGAGGTCTTCGCGGAAGTAGTCTTGCATGAGCTCCCCGATCGCCTCGACGTCGAGGCGCCAGGCAAAGCCCGAGTCGGAGCGCTCGAGGTTCGTGCCGAGCCAATTGGCCAGCCCGCTCGAAAGTCCCTGCCCGGTGAGCGCGGCGGTTGCGTCGTTGCGGCTCGAGAACGGCCCGGGCGCTCGACGCAGCGCCTCGAGAACCCGCAGGACCTCGTGTCCGGGATCGGGAGTCTGAGTGCCCGGATCCGAGTCCAGCGCCCAAACCTCGTCGAGGGCCCCCGCATAGTCCGACGGGAGGGGACGACCGGTACCTTCCCCGAGGGCACGGCGGGCGTAAGCCAGCGCCACCTTGCCCCCGAAAGAATGCCCGATCACCGCATTGGGGGGTCGTCCGACGGCCTCGGCAAGCTCCGCCAAATCATCAACGCACGCTTCGACCGTCTGCGGAGAGGGAGCGCCCTGCGAGTGCCCGTGGTTTCTCAGATCCACGAGGACGAAGCGCCAAGCAGGACGCTCGGTAGCGAGCCTCTTGATGAAGCTGCGAAAGTTGTGGCCGGCGCCGAGCGCGCCGTGGAGGACGAATGCCAGACGGGGGGCATCGGCATCGCCAACCGCGATGTGATGGAGCTTCACAGGGCGGTCACCTCGAGGGTGGCGTCGATCTCCACGCTCGTGCCGAACGGAAGCTGCGCCATGCCTACCGCCGTGCGCGCGTGCTGTCCGGCCTCGCCCAAAACCTCGATGAGGAGCTCGGACGCACCGTTCACCACGAGGTGTTGTTCGGTGAAATTGGGGGTGCTGTTCACGTAGCCGCCGATGCGGAGCACTCGCACGATGCGTTCGAGGCTACCGAGCTCGTCCCGTGCGACCCGGAGGATGTTGGCGGCGCAGAGAGCCGCGGCTTTCTGACCCTCCTCGAGAGTGAGGTCGGCGCCGAGCTTGCCCTTGTAGAGCAGGTTACCGGGGCCATCGAAGGGAACCGCCCCCGACAGGTAAGCGGTTGTCCCGTGCACCAGCATGGGCTTGTAGATGGCGCCGGGCTTGGGGATCCGGTCGAGCGGGTAGCCGAGTCGCTCCAACTTCACTTCGCGTGTGCTCATGGGTCGGTGGGTGTCTTACCGAAGCGCGGCGATGAAGCCTAGAGCGACAAACGGTTTACCGATTGTCGCGACCAAACAAGCAACTGGAGCGCCGATTCGTGCAGCGCGCCAGCGTCCGAAAGGCAAACTGATCGGCGCTCTAGAGGGTCGACCGGTTCGCCTCGTGGGCACTGGCAAATACCGCACCCGAGTTGTCGTGACATTGGCGTGTCACGACTTGTCCGCGCCGAAATCCAACCGTACCGTTCGGCCCGCCGTGTCGCCGCCCCTTTCAAAGCGCCTCGCCAGCGAAGCCTTGGGAACCGCACTCTTGCTGGTTGCGATCGTCGGCTCCGGAATTTCCGGTGAGCAGTGGAGTGGGGGAAACGAAACCCTGGCGTTGCTTCCGCACGCGCTTTCGGTGGGCGCTGCGCTGGTCGCTCTCATCTCCTGTTTCGGAGGGGTGTCGGCGCACTTCAATCCAGCGGTGACCATCGCGGAAGCCCTCGGGGGCCGTTTCGCTTGGCGTGAGGTGCCGGCCTACGTGGGGGTTCAAGTCGTCGCAGCATGCTTCGGCACGGTGCTGACTCATGTCATGTTCGGGATCGAGCCGGTGGTCTGGGGGCAGAACGCGCGCACCGGGGCGGGCCTGTGGCTTGGGGAGTTCGTGGCAACGTTCGGTTTGCTGACGATCATCCTCGGCTCGGCATCGCTCGGCACGCGGGCAATCGCAACCGC
This sequence comes from Polyangiaceae bacterium, assembly GCA_050289625.1. GTDB lineage: Bacteria > Myxococcota_A > Polyangia > Polyangiales > Polyangiaceae > NIC37A-2. The sequence continues at coordinate 51,613 of JBNKGC010000004.1, forward strand.
GGTGGGGACCTACATCTGCGGCGCAATTTGGTTCACGCCGTCGGCTGCATTTGCCAACCCAGCCGTGACCGTGGCGCGAGCGCTGACTGACACCTACGTGTCCATTCGACCCCTCGACGTCCCGCCCTACGTAGTCGCGCAGTTCGCTGGGGGGATCCTCGGGAGCTTTGCCATGGGGTGGATCGTGATTGCCCGACCCTCGAAGGAAGCGAGAGCTGACGAGGGAGCCGAAGCTGCAAAAGGAGGCCCGGAGCGAGAGGTCTTGCTCGAAGGAAAGCATTCCGAAGATGCCATCGAACCGGCTCGATGACCGGGTTGCAAAGCTGCCCGCGTTTGGCCAGCAGGCAACAGCCTGACGCCGTGCAAGCCGCCCGAACCAAGCAGCGCCAAACCAGCGGTCGCCCAGCAAAGAAGCGCTGAGCAAGTCGGCACAAGCGGGCGCCCGAGCGACCAGGCGGCCAGCGACTGGGCGGCGACGTGGGCGGCGACGCGAGCCGTGACCGCGCTGCCGAGCAGGTCGCGCCGCGCCTCGCGCTTCGCTCGAATGACAGCTCGCGTCCGATTTTTGCGCCAGGGCGGGAGCAGTCGACTAAGCTGCCGCGTGATGCGTCCTGGTGGAAGCGCCTCAGACAAACTCTTCGCGAGCTTGGAACAGTTCAGGCAGACCTGGCCCAAAAGCGGCTGGAGTTGGGACTACCGTCTCAATACCGTTGCTTCGTCTTTCCACGTGGAGTTGGCCGAGGAGGCCCATCGAGTCATCTCAGGGGCGATGCCCGACCTCTACGACTCGCGGTCCCTTTCCAAGGCTCCCCAACAGATCCGCGACGTGGCGGAGAACTCAGGCGGAGTGCGCTCCGATCAGCGCATTTACGTCTTACCGACGTCGGGTCGTCTCATCGCCTACGGCCTCTGGTGGCCGTGGGGAGACGAAATCACCATCTCGATGCGCATCGGCCTGGCCGGCTACGTGGGCGAAACCGACCACGAGCGCCTCCGGACTCAGTTCAACGCCATCGGTTGAGCGAGCAGGGCGCCACCGCTCGCCCTGCTTCGTGGGCGTCAGCGAACCGTCGTCACGCCGAGGAGCTTCGCCGCGAACCAGAGACTGCCTTTGCGGGGCGGGGAACCACCGGCACCCCGGGGCTGCAAACCGCTGCGGGCTCGCTCGCACGCGTGGCGACGGCTCACTGCTTCATTGGGGAGAGAGGTCGCGTTCGTAGTGCCACCCGCTCGAGAGCAACCATACCCGATGCCGGGGGCCCGAGGTGTCCAGCTCGGCAATGTTCTTCTTGAAGGCTTCCGGCGACATCCCGCCGCCGATTTTGCCGAGGCTTGGGTAGGCGGCGTCTTCGCGCTGGATGGTGGCGGCCCCGCCTTCGACCAGAACGAGCGCTGGTCGAAAGACTTTCACCGGAGCTCGCGCGAGGTGCCCGATGGCGTGACCGACGTCTCGCGTTTGACTGAGCTCGTGAAGGGTCACGAATGTGGGAGGAGGTAGGGCGATGCCGCCCCGATCTCGTTCCTCGAGGGCGCCTATCGGACTCATCCAACGGGCACTCAGGATTTCGCGACCATCGGGTTTCGCGACCGCTTCCGGAGCTTGGGCCACGAAAAACCAGGTCGCGTGGCGCACGGTTCGCGCTGCGGGCGTGGTCCAGTGGGCGAAGAAGGTGAGCTCCCCGGGGTCGAGATCCAGACGCACTTCCTCGTCCGTCTCCCGCACGGCGCAACGTCGGGCGACCTCCAAGTACCGAGGCTCGGTCTCGCGGTCGAGCCAGAGCTGTTCGCTCGCGCGGGTGGTCAGCTCTCCTCCAGGGTCGTCGGCCGTCTCGACGACTCCACCGGGGAACGCCCAGGTGTCCGCGTGCGCCCGGTGGCCGGCGCTGCGCTTTAGCAGCAAGACCTCGATTCCGTACGCAGCCTTCGCAGCGCGGATCAAGAGCACGGTGGCCGAGGGGATCGGCTCAGGAGGCATTTTCGTCGATGGGTTCCAATCCCCTGGGACGCGCCCGTCCTCGGGCGTCGAAACCGCGCACCAGAGTGGGCTGTCCGCTGAGCCGTTGTGCGGCCGTTTTCGCACGCCAGGCGAGGTAGTGCTTGTTGAAGGCGATGATCTCCTGGCGACTGAGGTACGGGTTGTTCACGCCCCCCAAGGCCGACAGGGTCAAGATCAGCTCGGCCACGCTCACCGGACATCCTTCGAGGCGCACGAAGGGTTTCCGACGAGCCGCCTGGAGGCGTGACAACGTGTGCAACATCTTGGCGTAGATGTCGGGGTGGGGGACCTTGGTCGGATCGATCGTGCTGCGATCGCGGTAGAGACTTTCCACCTCGACGAGCTGTCCGCCCACCTCACCTCGGTAGCTCACGCAGTCACCGACGAAGACGACCTTTTCGCCGTAGCTGACGTCCAGGGGGCCTTTGTAATCCCCGAACACGACGTGCATGCGCGCCATCTTCTCGTCGCACTCACTGTCGTAGAGTCGGAGAACCTCGATCGCCTCTTCGAGAGCGCCGGGGCACCCGCCCCAGCAGTAGTCCTGGGTGTCGCTCGGTGGCGGGCCGGCGTAGGCCTGGATGTGCGACCCCGCGAAATACTTCTCCACCCGGATCAGTCCGACCTGAAAGTCCTTCGCGCGCTCTCGTGCTTCACCCAGGGGTACGTCGCCGCTGACGGTGATCGTTTCTTGTTCGAGGGGGCCGAAGCCGTCCTCGTAGGCGAGACGGATGTGCGGCACATCGCGCGGATCGAGCCCGAGAATGCGGCAACACACCGCATCGACGGCGACCTGGTTGTTGCCCAGCACGAGCAGGTTCAGGTCGTAGGGGATGGGGGTGAGCATGCGCCCCTGACCGGCGGTGATCGCGTCGATCACGACGAGCTGGGGCTGCACGACGTGTTGCAGATCGGCGATCTTTCGATCGAGCGCATGATCGTGATCGATCAGGCGGTGACGATCGTCCTGGATGCCGATGTAGTTCTTGAGGGCAAAAGTGACCGTGGTCCAGGGGTGTGCCTTGAACTTGGGCACGTTGACGAAGAAGTCGGCGCGGGCGACCGGCTCCGGAACGTAGATGCTGTCGCGGAGCCGTCCCGGGTGAGAAAGGGGGATCTCCACCTGGGGAACTTCGTCGAAAAAGTGCTTGGTCGCCCCCGTCCGGCGGAGGACGCGCGGGTAGTTCGCCTGCTCGAAGGCGTAGCGTGTGGGCACGGTGATGCCGCACCGCTCGCCGATGGCAAGCTCGGTGACCCCGTCGGCGCGATCTTGCAGTGCCTGCACGACGCCCTGAGCCACTTCCGGTCGCGTGAAGGCGTATCGAAAGAGATCGCCAGCCATCACGAGGTTCGGCTTGACGAGCACGCGCCCGCTCGGCCTCAGGCCGAGCTCATCGAGGCCTTCCCGCACGATCTCGCGCACCCGTCCGGGTTCGTAGTCGTCACAGTGGCGCAGGATGACGCGCGTATCACGGGCTGGGTGCATGAGGTGAGCTTAGCTCAGATCCGCCAGCACGCGCGGTGAACCGCCGGGCCGGTCGCGCTCATTCCGAGGGGTATTCGGAGAGGTGGCGGGTTGCGGGGAGCGAAAAAGGAAGCGTCAAGCTTCCGGCGGTCAGGCCAACGAAGAGCGAAGTGTCGAGCGCGCTCTGCATGTCCTCGCGTCTCGGCCGCAGGGCGGCGAATGTAATTCCAGCGGCAGCGATACCGACCGCACCGGCGATGCAGGCGACGACGTCGAGCCGCCGCAGATCGTTTTCGAGGACGCTCAGGTGAGTGAGCTCCTCGAGCGGGTAGGTGCGGAAGTTGCGAGGGCCACCGATGCGCAGCGCCGAGTCCTCGATGCGGAAGTCGAACGGCACCCGGTGGCGGAACTTGCGGGAAGGGCAGTACGCCTTCCCGCAGGGCTCGGCGTGGTAAATCTCGAGTCGATCGAAGTGATCGATGCGGACGGTCTTCCCGTCGAGGGTTTCGACGAGGGCGGGTTCCCCGCGGCTTGCCGAGCGCAGCAGGCGTGGCGCTTGGTCCGGGGGAAGATGAGCTGCTCGAGTGCAGCCGCCGAGAAGCAGGAGCATCACCGCACCGACGAGGATTCGCGGACGGTTTGCTTTCCGCTGCACGGGCCATTCGAGACGATGCCGGGCGCGGCAGCCGACGGCTCGTTGCATCAGTCGACCTCGTCTCCGAGGTCCGCAGTGGCCGGAAGACTGACGGCCAGCGATGCGCTCCCGGCCGCTCCCATCGCCAGCAGAGGCAGAAGCACTTGGCGCGAGCCGTGAGGATCGTTCTCGGCGAACTGACGCGCGGCTTGAAAGCTCAGTCCGAACGCCGCGAGCCCGACGCCGAGGGCGGTCCCCACGACGATCCAGGTTCGCTCGGAGGAACGCTCGGCGAGGCGGATCTCGGGGACTTCGGCGTGCGAAAATCGGCCAATGCCGCCCCGATCACGCAGCACGAGCATCTCGCTTCGAAGCTCCACCTGCAGGGGGGCGTCGAAGACGTACCTCGGTCGGTAGCACCAGTCGTTTTCGCAGTGTTCCTCCTGAACGACCTCCACTCGCGTGAATTGCAGGATGCGGCGGCGCTCGCCGTCGAGCGTCCGAACGGTGGCCGCGCGCCCCTCACTCGCGGCTTCGAGCGCATGCATGGCCTCCTCAGGGGGGAGCCGGACCGTGCGATAGCATCCCGCCGACACCGTGAGGCACGCGCCGAGGGCCAGCTGAAGGTACTTCATCATCGGAGGCAGCGATTGTGGGCTGAGCTGCTACCTGGATCGGACCACGGGCGGCCGGTTCCGGCTCAGCTCGACCGGGCGCGGGCCCGCTTCGAGGCATTGGCGGCCGCTGTCCGCACCGCTCTTGCCTCTGCCAACCCACGCCTGCGATGGTCGTTAGGAGATCGCATGGCAGTACAGCAGCTCTCTTTTCGGGATCGGTGGGTGGTGGTGACGGGGGCCGCTCGCGGCATCGGACGAGCCACGGCGGAACTTTTAGCCACCCGGGGGGCGCGATTGGTGCTCGCTGACGTGGACCGAGACGCCGTGGACGAGGCAGCCCGGATGCTTCGGGCGCGCGACGCCACCGTGCTGTCGTACGGGGTGGACGTCGCCAGTCGCGAAGCCATGCGCGAGTTCGCCGACTGGGTGTACGACCACGTCGACTCGTTGGAACTGCTGGTGAACAACGCGGGCGTTCTCGAGGTGGGCGGCCTCTTCGACACGTCGTGGGAGGCGTGGGAGCACGTGGTGGGCGTCAACCTGTGGGGAGTTATTCACGGCTGTCGCTACTTCGCTCCGGAGATGCGCGAGCGTCAGCGCGGCCACATCGTCAACGTCGCGTCGGTGGCCGGGCTCGTGGGGTTTTCTTCACTTCTCGCTTACACGACGACCAAGTTCGGGGTCGTGGGATTTTCCCAGGCGCTCCGGGCGGAGCTCGAACCGTGCGGGGTGGGCGTGTCGGTCGTCTGCCCGGGGCTCGTGAACACGTCGATCGTGGAGCAGGATCGGTTCGATAAGGAGCTTCGCGAGAAAATGCGGGGCGTCTTGGAGCAGCGCGGGATGGATCCGAGTCGGGTGGCTCGAGCGGTGATCGACGCGGCCGAGCGCAATCAGGCGTACGTCACCGTAGGAGCTCGAGCGAGCGCCCTGGAGTGGATGGGGCGAGCCATGCCAGGGGTCGCGAGCCGGGTGCTGGAGCGGGCCGCTTCGAGCCGGTTCTTTGGCGGCAAGTGATCCGCCGTTCCGCGAAGCGACTTCGAAGCAGGAAAGGTCGGAACCGACGAGCTTTCCCAGCTCCTGGTCGCTTCATTTCATCCCGAGCGGTCAGGGGACGTGTATCTCGTTCCCGACGAGCACTGGTATTTGATGCAGAGCCCCTATCACACCACCGTGGCAGCGATGCATGGGACGCCGTGGAAGTACGATCGTTACGTGCCGATCGTGTTCTTCGGACGAGGAGTGAAGCCGGGTGTGTACGGGCGCGAGGTGGCTCCTCGGGACATTGCTCCGACGCTCGCAGCGATGGTCGGCATCGAAGCGCCGAGGCAAGCGGAGGGCAGCGTGCTGGTCGAACTCAAGCAGTGATCGATCGCCGCAAGCGGTCATCGATCCGAGTGCGGGGCGATGGTGCCAAGCCCCGAGGGCGTGATCGATGGCCTCTGCCGCAACCTACTGCGCAAAGAGCCAAGCAAATACTTCGGCCATCACCTGCGGACCCCGCGGACCATATTGTCCGTGGTGCGCGTGGGGCAGCAGGAAGAATCGCGACCGAATGCCCGCGGCGCGCAAGGCCTCGTCGCCGGCGCGCATGTGATCGGTATTTTCCTCTTCGCCGCCGAGGATCGCCACGGCCTTCGCCCGAGCAAGCCGCTCCGGCTCGGCGGTGCCGGGTGGGCCTCCCAGCACCAGGCGCGGGTAGCGCGCGGGGTATTCGCCGGCGAGGCGCTCACCACGATGGGCTCCCTGCGAATAGCCGACCAGGACGAGTTGGTCGGTGTCGAGCTCACCGCCGCGCGCCTGTTTGACCACGTCGAGAGCCGCGTCGATTCGCTTTTGAATCAGGCTCACGTCCTTTGGCCAGCGGAAGCCCGGCCGACCTTCGCAGGGGATGTCGGCCTTGAGGACGATGAGGGTGCCGTAGTGGCTTGCGAGCGGTGACCAATCGTCCATCGCGCGCGGGTTGCCGCACATGCCGTGCAAATACACCAGCGCTCGATCTTGCTCGGGGCCCGCGTGCACCACGCGGACGCTGCGATCGCCGGGAACGTCGAGCTCCGTGGTCAGGCCGAAGAGGATCCCCGGGGGGAGTTCGGGCGGCTTTTCCTTCGGCGGTTCCGTGGGCGCGGTGGAGTCCTCGGCTGGGTGGGCAACCGTCGACTCGGTGCTCGCCGCGGGTGAGTCGGTCGAACCGGCTTCGGTCGTACTTCCCGTAGGCGGAGGCGCGCCGGCTGCGTCTTTTCCAGAGCCGCTCTCGAGCTGGTCCGCGGCCCCCGGATCGTGCGTTTGCTGAGCGGCTTGGGGACGGCTGCAGGCGTAGGCCGCAACGACGAGCGCAGAGAGCGCGACCCGGGTGCAGAGGGTCCCCAGGGACGGCCTGCGCCGCATCAGCGCACCGCCTCCGAACGCTCCGGCTGCGACGTGCCTCGAGGAAGAACATCGGCAAAGACGAAGCCGTCCCGCTCGACGACCTCGCCCACCTCCACGTCGAGAGCGCGCCTGAGCATCGGACCCTTCCACACGAAGGAGTGAAACTCCCCGTTTTCGCCGCAAGGATCGACTCCCTCGGGGAGCTCCCGCAGGAGGGACTCGTCGAAGCGGCGACCAGCAAGTTCCCGGGGCACTTTGCGAGGGTCGACACACGTCAGGTAGGCCGAGAGTCCCCCGCGGATCATGTCGCGGGCGAGCTCACCCGTGGGAATTTGCCACAGGGGAAAGATGGGCTCGATTCCCGTGCCTTGCAGCTTGCCTTCGCGGTAGCTGCGGATGTCCTCCAGGTAGAGGTCGCCGAAGGCCATTTGTTCGATGCCCTCGCTCTTCGCCCGGTCCACGACGCGTGCCATCGCCGCTTCGTACTGGTCGTTGCTGCAAGGGGAGGGGATCGGCACCTGCCACAAGGGAAGACCGGCGGCATCGGCCTGCGCCTGGAGCAGCTTCTCGCGCACGGCATGCATGGCCACTCGCTGGTGCACCTCGTTCACGCTGGTGAGGAGGCCAACGACGTCGACGTCACCGCGGTCGCGCAGCACGTGCAGAGACCAGGCGCTGTCCTTGCCGCTGCTCCAGCTCAAGAGGACTTTCGGTCGGGTCACGCAGGCGACATGCCATTCGCACGGCTGGTACTCAAGAGCCGCAAGCTAAGGCGACGCGAAACGATCGGTGAAAGGACCGCGAGAGCCGTGATCTAGGCTCTCAGAGGCGAGGTCGGCCGCTCGATCAGCCGTCGCGGAGCTCGACGCCGGTCGCGACGAGGCGGACTTCGGTCGCGGTGCCGTCGGAGTTCTTCGCTCCGAAGGTAGCTCCTTCTTCTTCCAGGTGCTCCACGTGCGATTTCTTCACGGTCTCCACCTCCACGACACCCTCCACGCGCGCCATCTTGCCGGCGGAATCCGTGGGAACGAAGAAGGAGTAGTCCTGGAAGGTGACTCGACAGCCGGGCGCGTTGTCATTCGGGGCGCTCGCCACCTCCATCCAGCATCCCTTCCGGGAACAGGCCCGTCGCACGTGCCCCTCGACCAACACGGTCTGCCCCGCGTAACCGGCCGGGCTACGCAGCACGCCCTCGAGGTCCTCGGTTTTCGTCAGAGTGACGCCGGCGCCGTAGCTGTGCGAGCCCGGCGCAGCGGGCGTCGGGCTCGCATCGGGAACGGGTTCTTTCTGCGCCTTCTGGCAAGCCGAGAAGCTAGCGAGGAGTGACGACAGGACGAGGAGGCGAGCTGCTGAACGCATGGCCGGCGGAGTATAGCGTCCTGGCCCCGGTTGTCCCGTGGCTCAGTCGTCGTCGGAGTCCGCGCTCAGGCTGAGGGAGCCGGAACCCGAGACATCGCCATCGCCGTCGCCCTTACCTTCGCTTCCGGGCAAACGGAACGCGAGGCCCGCCCACACCGAGACGTATCGGTCCGTCGCGCCACCGGCGACGCGGTCATGCGGAGTGCTTTCGGCAATGGGGTTGAAGTTCATGCCGTACTGAAGACCGTCGATCCCGAAGAGGAGGTCGAAGTTCTCCGAGAGCATCCAGCCGACCTCGCCGCCGTACTCGAAGCCCACCGCAGAAGTCTCGGGGAACCATGCATCGGACTGGAGATCGCCGGTATCGTTCACGATGCGGTAGCGGGCGTGGGCTCCGATGAGGAGACCGGAATCGAACCGCAGTCGTGCGTCGGCGCCGATGTCGATGAAGGAATAACTGACGTCGGGAAAGAGAGGGCCCAACGGGCCCACGTCGTCATCCCCTTTGATGGTGAACTGGTGGTTCCCGATGGCCGCCAGCAGCCCCAGCGAGTGCAGCCCGAAGGGGAACCGAATCTTCGGTCCGACCCACCACATGCTGGTGGACTGATCCAGCTCCTCGTCTCCGAAGGCAACACTGGTGGCGAAGCCCACTTCGTAACCGCCGGTGAGGCCGATGTTGGCCATCCACCCGTCCATGCGGTGGGCCAGAGGGAACCAGGTGCCATGGACGAGCGCCTGAGGGGCCGTGGCAAGATTGTAGGTGAGCAGCTCGGGTTCGCCTTGGTCGGGAAAGATCTCCGCGAGGGTGCCGGTGTACCGAAAGGATCGAGAATACATCCGAAGTCCGGCGCGCAGCTCGAGTGCCTCCTGCGCTTCGGATGGAGTCTCGGTGTCTCCGGATGCGACTGGCTCCGAGGCGACTTCGGCCTCTTCTTCCGGTTCCCCATCGAGATCCACCTCGGGCTCCGGTTCGGCGAGCTGGGCCTGGGAGACCGCTGCCATCAGCATCTCCGGGTCCCGCATCGCCTTCCGATAGTTATTCCAGAGCCCACCCTCGACGGGGATCTCTTCGATGAGGGCGCCGTCCTTGCCGTTGTGGACGTAGAGGGTGGCCGCCCAGCCTTTCTTCCCCTGAAGCGCAGTGGTGCCCAGGATGACGGCATCCGCCCCGTGCTTTTCGGCAAAGGACGCGATCTCGTCCTCGCTCGCCCCTTGGCTGATGTCCGTTGCGTCGTTACCGCCGACGACGGTCACTCGATCGTTGCCCTCGAGCCCTTCGACCAACCATTCGCGTGCGCTCTGCGGCTTCGGACCCTTGAGCTTGCCAACGAGCACCTTCTTCGTGTCCGCGCTCTCATCTGCGGCGAGCACGGTGTTGGGGGAGATCAGGGTGGTCACCGCCGCCGAACCCAGGCACAGCGCCAGCAATGCTGGAGCGAAAGTTCCTCGGAAACGCATCAGAGGGCCCCCTGACTGCCGGTTCCGCCCGTCGCGGCAGCGGCACCGCCCGTGCCACCCGTTGCCGCATCCGCACCACCAGTTCCACCGGTTGCGTCCGCGGCACCACCGGTCCCGCCCGTCGCAGCGCCGCCCGTACCGGCTTCGGCACCCTGGGAGATCGTCAGCGCCCACTCCCGGATGCATTCGATCTGATCGGCTTCGAGGGGCAGGCCGACGGGCATCGCGCTGCCGCAGGAATAGGTCCCCAAGAGCTTCTTGAGGAGCAGACTTTCCTCGACGTTGTTCGGATCGACGATGAGCTCGGGGGTCGCGGGGCAGTTCTCCGGATCGGTGACGCCGGCGTAAGCTGCCTGCACACCGAGCACGTTCTGGGCAATGTCGCCGTTGACCAGATCCACCGAACCGAGGGGGTCGGGACCTTCGTGGCAGATGCTGGTCGAACACTTGGACTCGAAGATGGGCGTCGGATCACACCCCGGGCCGCTCGCCCTAAACGCATCGGAATTGTCCAAGTCGGAGCCTGCTGGACACGCGGTCAACGTGACGCTCAGCGAGGCGAGCAGGAAGAGTTTCGACCACGGGGGGGGACTGAAAGAAGGTGGATTTCTCATTGTCGAGGAGTGCGGCGTGCGGCTGGCCCTCAGCCGCCGTTTCGGTTTGAATAGCCCAAGGAGGCCTGTGGAGGAAAGCTCACGAAAGCGTTCCAGGTTTCGACGACTGAGGACCGATCCGCAGGTGAGGGAGCGTGGCGTCGAACGGTCTGCTCACAAACGTCCGCTGACGCTCGATTTGAACCGACTCGGTCCCTTCGTGCTTCGAAGGGCGTCGGAGCTCCCCCCCGGGTTACCCACACGGACCAATCATCGGATGTCTCATGTACCGATTCGAGAAGAATGATCTCCAAGGCCTGAAATCCCACGGATTCAGGCACTCCGTGAAGGTGAGGTTCCAGGACGTCGACGCGGCAGGGCTGGTGTTTTTCGCGCGTGTCCTCGAATACCTGCACGACTGCTATGTGTCGTTTCTGGCACACTCCGGGTCAGAATTGTCCGAGGTGCTCCGCGAAAAGCGCTGGGCCGCACCCCTTCGTCACGCGGAAGCGGACTACTTTCACCCAATCCGATTTGGCGAGGAACTCGCGGTCGTCCTCGCGGCGGCTCACCTCGAAGAGACGGAAATCACGCTCGGATACCAAGTGATCGGCGCGGCAGACCAGCGAGTGCGCGCCGTTGGGCAGACGGTGCACACGTTCGTCGATCCCAAAACCTTCGAGCGAATGCCCGTGCCTCGGGAGCTCTGCGAGGCGCTCCGAGACGTATCCAACGTGAGTTCCGAAACGACCAGCGGGTGATTCCGCAGCGAGCCAGGTGCGCTGTGCTCGTTGAACCGAGGCGACCCGCGGAGTTCGTCTCCCGTCATGCGGTCGACCGACGACGACCATTCGCCTCGCGCTGACGAGTGCGGGTGGCGCCCCCACCGGGCTGCCACCAATCGCCGCGGGCTGGCTGAGCTAGTCGGGACGAAACGGCGAGCGGAGGAAAAAACAGCTGCGGAATGACGTCGTGCTTTGGATCGAGACGTCGTTGGCCAGTTCCCGGCCTGCGGGTCGTAGTGCGGCTTCGTGATGCGGGGAACAGCAACATACATGCAGTTTTTTACCGGTGCGGTTCTGCTGACGGTGGTGGGCTGTGGCTCACGGGAAACCGAACCGCGGGCACCCGTCAAAACGGCGGAGGCCCAGGTGGCTGCCGAGGTCACCGCACCGCCACAGGTGCCTTCGGAGGTGAAGTCCGTTGGCACGGGCGCGAAGGAAGAGCCGTCGGGGCTTTTGGTGCCGGCCGAAGTCGAGGCCCAAACGCAGACCTTCGGCAGCGGTCTGGTCGCCAAGTTCGAGATGCGGCAACCGCCTTGGGCGCTGTTGGCGGTTGATCGCCCCGTCCGAAGTGATGGCGACCCGCCCTCGTTCACCTACTGGGGACGGCGCTCCACCATCCCGGTCGGCAAACAGGAGCTGACCTATGCTGAGCTGAGCCCCGATGGTGAGTGGGTCGTGGCGATGAGCCAGACAGAAGGCGTCATCTACCGATTCGACACGCACAACATCCGCGAGATCGAACGCACCCCGATCCCGGAGTTCGACCGCCATAACCCGGGGGCTCTGAAGCTCTGGCCGAAGGAAGGTGACGATGAAGTGCGGGTGCTCCACGTTGGACCGCTCGGGCACCGCATCATCGACCTTCGTTCGGGAGCGGTGCGCACGCTCTCGACCGTGCCTGGCATGTTCGTTCGGGTAGGGAACGGCTTTCACACCATCGGCAGCGTCCTGACGGGTCCCGACGGAGTCGCCAGTCGCTTCGATCTATTTCTGCGGACGGCCGAGCGAGCGCACGTCCCCGCGCTGTCGCTGGAGCTTCGTGGGCGACTCCAGGACTTCGTGCTCACTCAGGACACGAAGCACCTGGTAGCTCTCGACCCGAACTCGAACCGGGTTCACGTGTTCGACCTGGCGGAAAGGAAAATCGTTCGCGAATTTGAAATTGGAGGCAACGCCCGCACCATCGCGCTGTCGCCCGATGAGCGCTACCTGGCCGTAGGTGGGCGCGATCTCCGCGTCTTCGAATTCGAGAGCGGACGGCTCGTGGGTCGAGAAACCGGGTACGGCGGCGACATCCACTTGGTTCGGTTCAGTCCAGCGGGAGAGTCGCTCGTGACGACCTCGTACGACGGGCGGATTCGCATCTTCGCGCTCGACGGGGGACGCTTGCGCTCCCGCCAGACACTTCGCCATCAGCGGGTCGCCAACGTCTACGCGATAAGCTTCAGTGACGATGCTCGCGTGATGGCGACGTCCTCGGGAGATCGCTCGATCAAGGTCTGGGAGCGCTGGCCCAAGCCGAGCCCCTGAGCCGACGACTGGACGGAGGGTGGGACCTCGGCGTCGCGGCAATCTGCGCCGCCGGCCCTCCCGGTGGCTGGGCGCGCGCCGCGCAGCCTGCACCCAGCTCTTGTGCGTTTCAGCGATCGCCAGTGTCCGCAGCGAGGCTCGCGACCGCGCGGCGGTCGACCTTTCCGCCGCCGAGGTGAGGGAGCTCGGAAACGAAGAGCCAGCGGCGAGGCCTCTGAAATGCGCTGAGTCGCGAGCGAACCCAGGCATCGAGGCCTTCGGCCTCGATGCCTGAAGCGACGATGACGGCAACGATGCGCGCTCCCCACTCGTCGTCGGGAGCCCCGACCACGCAGGCGGCGTGGACACGCGGGTGATCGAGCAGGACGGCTTCCACCAGTTCGGGCGTCACGTTTTCGCCGCCCGAGATGATCACGTTGTCCCGCCTTCCCAGCACTTCGAGATTGCCGGCTTCATCGATGCGGCCGAGATCGCTGGTGCGAAACCAACCCTCTTCGTCGAGGGGGCCTTCGCTCGAGGTGCCGTTTCCCTCGGGTTTGCCCGCGTACCCGGAAAAGAGCACGGGACTGCGGAGGCAGAGGGAGCCATCTGGTGCCACCTTTAGCTCGACGCCGGAGAGAGCCCGCAGTTTCGACGAAGCGCCTGCCCGCGCGTCAGCCGTGGCCACCTGTGAACAAGCTTCGGTCAAGCCGTAGGTCTGCAGTACCGGGACGCCGCGCTCTTTCGCCCGTTCGAGAAGAGGCGCCGGGGCCGCTGCGCCACCGAGAAGAATGGCGCGCACGGACGGCGGCAGTGCGAAGTCGGGCGCTTCCAGCAAGCGGGTGAGCTGTGTCGGCACGAGGGACAAGAGCGTGACCCCGTGCTCGCCCAACCATCTCGCGAAAGCTGCGGGGTTCGATGGCGTACCGGACGTCGACACCACGACTGTCTTGCGTGCCAGCAGGCACCGGATCAGCACCGAGAGACCACCGACGTGGGCAAACGGGATGGAGAGGAGCCAGCGATCATCGGGCTGGAAGCCGAGGTTCGCTTCGCTCGCGGCGGCTGAGGCGGCGAACGCTCGTCGTGAGAGCCGGACGGCCCTGGGACGCGCCGTGCTGCCCGAAGTCATGATCCAGGCGAGATCCGCCTCGGGATCAATCGGCTCGGAACCTCCGAGCGGTGCCTCGTCCTCGTGCAGCGGGGTGACCCCGTCGGGAACGACGCAAGCTGCCTCGATTTCGTCGAGCACACGCGCTCGCTCGGCGTCACTCGAACGCGGGTGCAGAGGCAGGGCGGGGATTCCTGCGTCGATGCACGCGTACAGGAGTGCGAGGCTTGCCGGAGTCGGCTGGGCTGTCCACGCAACGGGGCGCCCCGTGGTTCGGGCAAGCTCGACCGCATCGCGCGTGTCGAGCCACGCGCGGGCGCGCGCGGTGAGAGACGCAAGGGCCGCGAAGGAGAGCGTCTGATCGTCGAAGACGAGCGCTGGATGGTCGGGCGCGTCCCGCGCGACGCTCGCGAGGCTGAAGTCGGCGCTGGCGAGCCCGATCGCCGAGCTCGCGCCTGACATGCCGAGCCCCGGTTTGGTCGGTACGGCGATCGCCGCGTCGCGGACGAAGTCGGGCGGCGTCAGGGTCCAGGCGCGGAGTCCATCGTGGCGGCCCAGACTGACGGCGCGGTGTGGGCTCTGAATTGCGAAGGCGAGGTGGCTGCACGCGCCGAGGGCGATCGGTCCGTCGAAGAGGTGCGAGACCACGACGTCGAGACCCCGTCGGTCCGCCAGCTCGGCCCACTCGAGGCACTTCGTGAAGCCTCCGAGGGCCATCGGTTTGAGGACCAACTTGGAAACCGACGGCTTACCCCATGCGCTCGGCGAGAGCCCCTGCAGCGATTCGTCCGCCGCCAGAGAGACTCCGGCGGACAGGGCACTCGTTGACAGGGGTTCTGCGCAGGGCTCTTCGACGTATTCCGGCTCGAGATTGGCGAGCATCGCGAGGTGCGCCTCAGCGTCTTGGGCTCGCCAGGCTCGGTTTGCGTCGAAGCGCAGCGCCAGATCGTGCTTTGGATGACGCTTGCGCAAGTTCTCGGCGAACTCGAATTCCCGGGTGAAATCGCGTCCGAGCTTGAGCTTGAGGGTCGTGAGCCCACGGGCGATGCAGTCCTCGGCGCGTTCCAAGGCGTCCGAGGCGAGGGGATCGATCACCGCGCTCGTCGAAATCTGCCGGGTGACGGGCTCGGGCGTGAGCCAGCGCCACAGGGGAACTCCCGATCGCTGCCCGAGCAGGTCGAGCAGCGCCGTCTCGAAAGCGAAGCGGGCTGCGGGCGAGGCCATGATTTCCGCCATGGATCGGAGCGTTTCGAGCGCGTGCGCACGGAGCTCGACGCCGGGAGGCGAGCCCGGTGGGGGCAGTTTCTCGAACAGAGGCTCCGCGCGGCCAAGGTCGATCGCTTCGAGGTCCTGGCGGGCCATGTCCAGGCGATCGCTGCTGTAGCCGGGCAGCGGAGTGGCTTCACCGAGGCCCCATGCCCGACCGTCGCCGATGCGGAGAAGAAGCGATCTCCGATCCGACCAGGCGCGGGAGGCGTTTCGCAGAGCCGCGTGGCGACCCGCGATGGGGGTGAGAGTCGAGACGAGCCGGATCCGCGAAGCCATTGTTGGGCTTCAATAGAGGCGCGGAAAACCGCCGGCGAGCAAGCCCCATTGCGAGCCGCCGGATTTTCCGGCGGACCGTGGGGTGAGGAGCGGCGATTCACTCGACGCGACGAGGGGGGCGGGGCCGCCCCCCTGCCAACAGCTATGGAGGCACGACGGCAGTGCATAGCAGACGAGGGCTCCCCAGGGGTATCCTCGACACAGCCCATGGGACGCAAGATTCGGAAGGTGCTCATCGCAAACCGCGGTGAGATCGCAGTGCGCATCGCTCGCACGCTGCGCGAAATGAACATCGCCAGCGTGGCCGCCTACTCGGTCGCGGACCGAGGTGCGCTTCACGTGCGCGCTGCGGACGAAGCCGTAGAGCTCGGGCCGGCACCTGCCGCTCAGAGCTACCTCGACATCGGCCGCCTCATGAAAGCCGCCCGCGACACCGGCGCGGACGCCCTCCACCCGGGCTACGGATTCGTCGCGGAATCGCCCGACCTCGCCGAAGCGTGTGCTGCCAGCGGAGTGATCTTCATTGGCCCGCCGCCGGAGGCGATGCGGCGCATGGCTCTGAAACTGGACGCCCGGGAGGCCATGCAAGCGGCCGGCGTGCCCGTGACACCAGGAGGGACCGCAACGGATCTCGACGACGCAAAAGCCACGGCGGAACGCCTGGGGTACCCGGTGCTGCTCAAGCCCTCCGCCGGCGGAGGCGGCAAAGGCATGCGGCGCGTCGACGGAGCGGGTGAGCTACCCGGAGCTTGGGCGCGAGCCCGCAGTGAAGCGAAGAACGCTTTCGGTGACGACACGATCTACGTCGAAAAACTCCTCGTCGCGCCGCGCCACGTGGAGGTGCAGCTCCTCGGCGATCAGCACGGCAACGTGATCCACCTCTTCGAGCGCGACTGCTCGATTCAGCGCCGCCATCAAAAGCTGATCGAAGAGTCCCCCTGTACGGTGCTGAGCGACGAGGAAGCGCGACGCATCGGCGAGATTGCTGCTCGCGGAGCCGCCGCCATCGGCTACCACTCCGCCGGCACCATGGAGTTCATGCTCGCCAGCGACGGGCAGATCTATTTTCTGGAGATGAATACCCGACTCCAGGTCGAGCACCCCGTCACGGAAATGTGCACCGGGCTCGATCTGGTCGCCGAGATGATCCGGATCGCCGAAGGCGATGAGCTGTCCCTGAAGGAACCTCCGGAGCGTCGCGGGCATGCGATCGAGTGCCGGATCTACGCCGAAGATCCGTCGCAGGGATTTCTGCCCAGCCCCGGGCGCATCGACGACATGGTGCTGCCCTCGGGCCCGGGGGTACGCAACGACGAGGGCGCGGACCGCGGTCAGGTCATCGCACCCGACTACGATCCTCTGCTCGCCAAGTTGATCGTGCACGCCCCCGATCGAGGGCGGGCCCTGGCCCGAATGAAGCGCGCCCTCGACGAATATCGGGTCCTCGGGATCGCGACCAACATCGGGTGCCTGAGGCAAATCATCGACGCCCCGGCGTTTCGCAGCGGCGCGTTCCACACCCAGTTCCTGGACAACGAGCTTCCAGATCTCCTCGCTCGAGCGCCGGCGAACGAACACTCGGTGGCGACCCTCGCAGCCGCCCTGGTCGCACTCGAGCACGAGCGGTCGAAACGGAAACCCCGGGAGGACGAAGGTTCTGCGATGCCGTCACCGTGGGTGATCAGACACCGCAGGAGCGCTCTCGGTTCGACGCGCTGAGGGGGGCGTCAGGGTTCGGCCCCAAAGCGCTCGGTTCCGCCAACGTCCTGTGACTCGACCGCCTCGGTGCTGGCGAGTGGAGCATCCGCTTCGGGCTCCTCGTCGACGTCCAGCACCTCGCTCTCGTCTTCGATGTCGTCACCCTCGAAACCATAGTGTTCGAAGATGGCATCGCGGATGTTCGAAGGGGGCGCAATCATCGCGCGCACGGGGATCCCAGCGAACTCCTCGACTTCCTCCCGCGCCACTTCGTCCGTCGGGTCGTCCATGGCGACGTAGAGAAACTCTCCCTGCCCGCGGACGGTACGGATGAAGATGGGAATCAAGCAGTGCTTCGCCGCAATTTCCGCGGGCACGAGCTGGAAGAGCTCTGCCGAAAAATCGATGTGGGAAAGCGCCACCCACGGCACGCTCAGCTGCTGGCTGAGCACCTGGGTGACCTGGGTCTCGCTGACGTAGCCCTCGGCGATCAAGATGGCGCCCAGTCGCCGACGGTCCGAAGCCTGGAGCTCTAACGCCACGTCCAGCTGCTCCCGAGTGATGATCTTTCCCTCTACCAGGAGCTCCCCGAGGCGGACGCGCGATTCCTGCATGCTTCCATCACACTACGCTGCGGCAAGCACCAAACCAAGAAACGGCAAGAGAGTCGTGGGCGTGCCCCTCACCTCAGACGGTGTCGTCCCACTTGCGACCGAGGGCTGTCCCGGCCCGCGTCGCCCCAATGGCGTCGCACCGAACCCGCGCCGCCCGCATTACGCGGTCTGTGCCGGATTTCACGTCCGTTTGGCCGAAGCATTCCGACTGGGTGCGGGAAAGTGGTAACGTGTCCCCCGGATTGCGGACATCGTCCGCTTCGCCTCATGACCGCGACCCACCGTCCATCCTCGGGCCGTCCCGTACAAGGGTCGACCGCGCCGTCCAGCGGCAAGCGCCCCTGCCCGCACTGCGGAACCGCTTGCGCCCTCGAGCAGCAGTATTGCTCTGCCTGTGGCTTTCCCGTCGGCGACGCGGCAACTTCCGAGGACGATCGTTTCGTTGGTACGACCCTCCCCGGCGGCCACCAGATCCTCGACTTGATCAGCGTTGGTGGGATGGGCCGAGTCTACCGAGCCGAACAAGCGGTCCTGGGCCGCACGGTGGCGGTGAAAATCATTCACCCACACCTCCTGTCGGACGAGAACTCGGCGCTGCGCTTCTTGACGGAAGCCAGAGCGGCTAGCCAACTGAACCATCCCAACAGCGTTTCCGTGTTCGACTTCGGTCGAACCGAAGACGGGCAGCCGTATCTGGTCATGGAGTTCCTTCGCGGCAAGGACCTCTCGCAAGTGGCCTACGAAGAAGGGCCTCTTCCGTTTTCGCGCATCGTCGATGTCCTGCGACAGGTGCTGGCTGCCCTAGGCGAAGCACACGAGCTCGGGATCGTCCACCGGGACCTCAAGCCCGAGAACATCATTCTTCAACCGCTTCGCCGGGGCGGCGACTTCGTCAAGGTCGTGGACTTCGGCCTGGCCAAGCTCCGCGCCGACACCCATGCGCCGAGCGTGACGAGTCCAGGCATCGTCTGCGGGACGCCCGACTACATGGCGCCCGAGCAGGGACGCGGGAGCAACATCGACGGCCGAAGCGATCTGTACGCCGTGGGGGTCATCCTGTTCCAGCTCCTGACCGGTCGACTGCCTTTCGAAGGAGAGAGCCCGACTCAGGTCGTGATGATGCACCTCTCCATCCCCGCGCCGGATCCCCGGCAGGTGTCGCCCAAGCGCGAGATCCCGGCGGCCATGGCCGAGGTGGTGAAAAAGGCACTCGCCAAATCCCCCAATCAGAGGTTTCGGGACGCACACGAGTTCACCGAGGCCCTGCAGGAGGCACTCGGAAGCCTCCGGGAGGCGCGCCCCGTCGTCAACGAATCGCTCGCCCCCAGCTTCGTCGCGGGCGAAACCACCGCCTGCGAGGCATGCGGTTACCGGGTTCCCACGGCGCGCTTTTGCTGCGAGTGCGCCGCCCCTCTCCCGTCGGAGCGCAGTACGAACATCCCGGTTCCGTTCATTGCTCGCGACGAGGATCTCAGCTGGCTCGAATCCCGCCGTCCACGAAGCTCCGAGCTCGCCGCAGCACGCGTCGTCGGAGAACCGGGCATGGGCAAGACGCGCCTCCTCGAGGAGTTCGCCGAGCGCATGAGCGGCGCAGGGGACAACGTGGTCCTCGTTGGCCCGGACTCCTATGCGGCGGGAGTGACCGGACACACCTTGAGCGAGGCAATCCGCAAGCTGGCCCGCATCGATCCGAAGTTGAACCGAGGGGTCCAGTTCCCTGACGCCAACGAAGACGCCATTCGGGGGCTACGCGACCTCTTTTCGGGACCGAACCACGGCGACCAGCGCGCCCCCATCGAGAGGCGCCACGATCTCGCCGAGGCTCTGCGCTGGGCTTTGATCCGAGCCGCGAGTCGCGGTCCGGGAAATCCCCTCCTGATCATCGACGACATCGATCGCGTGGACGGCCCATCTCGACACGCCTTTGCCGACGTCGTCGGCGAACCCCCGAGCGTGCCTGCCTTCCTGGTGGCTTCACACCGGCCCGGGGTGGAAATCGGTTGGAGCGCGGAACGAACCGCCGCACGAATCCTGAAGCCGCTCGATGTCGCATCCATTCGAGCCGTCGTGGGCGTCCCCTTCCCGAACCGGGACGAGCTCTCGCCCCTGTACCTCGATCAGGCGCTTCGGCATCAACTCGAAGGAGGGGGGGATCCCCCCGGCCGCCTCGCCGACCTCATCGCGTTGCGCATCGACACCCTCGACCAGAGCGCACGACGGATCCTCCAGGCGATCGCCGTACTCGGCGACGACACCTCCGTGGAAGACGTCGAGCGCATCGTCGCAGTCGATGGGGGTCTGGCCGACGCGCTGGAGGAGCTCACCGCCCGAGGCATGGCCGTCCGCATGGACGACCGCCTACGCACGAGTCACCCGCTGGTGCGGGAAATCACCCTCGGTGGCATTCCGGTCGCCGTGCGCCGTGAGCTCCACCGTCGCGCCCTGCACGTTTGCGATGAAATGCGCGCCCCCCTCGAGGTGCGCGCGCAGCACGCTTTCCACGCTCAAGAGGCGTTCCAGACCCTGTTGCTCCTCGAGCAAGTTGCCGATCGGGCGGCGGCGCGCGGCGACACGGAGGCAGAGATCCTCGCCCTGCGGCGCGGCCTCGACATGGCACGCCAAGAGATTTCCCGGGGAGAGCTCGACGATCCTCTGCGGGCCGTTCTGATTTTCAGCCGAAAGCTGGGGGCCTCCCTCACCCGCGCAGGCGACTTCGCCGACGCCGAAGGGGTCCTCCGCGAGGCGCTCGATCTGGCCGGACCAGTCAGCCCGGA
Organism: Polyangiaceae bacterium; assembly: GCA_050289625.1. Taxonomy (GTDB): domain Bacteria; phylum Myxococcota_A; class Polyangia; order Polyangiales; family Polyangiaceae; genus NIC37A-2. Next base: position 72,141 of record JBNKGC010000004.1, read on the forward strand.
TCGGGCCAAAGTGCTCGGCGCGCTGGCTCACGTCTCGCAGGGGCGCCGGCGCGGCTCCGAGGCGCGTCGCTACCTCGAGCTCGCCATCGACGCCGCACGGCAATCCGGAGCCGACGACTTGGTTTCCGCCTTGCTCGACACTCGTCGGGCCTGGGCTCGCTGAGCATGAGTTCCCCGCGAACCGATGACGTCACCGCGCCTCGTCACCCGCTGGGATCTCGACAAGACATACTTGCGGAGTGAGTTCTACACGCCGTCGGACTTGCTGAAGTCCTTTTTCGAGCGGCCCGATCAGAAGCGCGCCGTCCCCGGAGCCTCCCGGCTCCTCCGAGAGCTCAGCCACGGCGACGCCCGCGTGCACATCGTCAGCGGTAGCCCTCGGCAGATGCGGGAGGTGATCGTCGAACGCCTCCGCCTCGATGGCGTACGATTCGACGAGCTCACGCTCAAGCCGAACTTGAACAATCTGATGCGCCTACGCTTCCGGGCCCTCAGGGATCAGCTCGGCTACAAGCTGGGCACTTTCCTCACGGCGCGCATGGCAGAGCAGGAAGGCCTGCCGTCGAAGGCTCCCCCCCCCGAAGTCCTCGTCGGGGACGACTCCGAGGCCGACGCGTTCGTTTATTCCTTGTTCGCGGATGTGTGTCAGGGGAACGTCGACACAGATCAGCTCGAGGCGATCCTCGAAGCAGGCGATGGGTATCCCGAGGATACCGAACGATGCCTGATGGCCGTGCGAGCAATGCGCCCTCCGCAACGTACCCCGCCCGAGTCCGCCCGGGCAGTTCCGCCATTTCGTATCTTGATCCACCTCGACCGCCAAACACCACCTTCCCGCTTCGCCAGCTACGGCATGCGCCTGGTCCCCTTCTTCAACTACGTCCAAGCCGCGCTCGTTCTGCTGGAGGACGGACACTTGTCGCCCGACGCGGTCTACCGGGTGGCGGCGGAGATGGTCGAGCAACATCGCTTCAATCTCCATTCGCTCACCCGAAGCTACATCGACGTGCTCGGCCGAGGACACGTTTCGCGGGCAACCCTCGATCGACTCCGCGACGGCCGACCGCGAGCCCCCTCGTCGGTGGCCCCGTGGCCCGCGCGCATCGAGGGCGAGCTCGACCAGGAGCCCCCGAGCGCCCGGCTCGGGCGCCTCACCCCTGTTGCCCCACCGGACTACCTGAAGCTCGCTAAGCACCACCGCGGCGGCCGCAATCGGCGGCGGTGAGCTGGGCTTGTAGGGGGGCGGACCCGCCCCCCTCGTCGTCGCGGCAAAGCCGCTCCTCCTCACCCCACTGTCCCGCTGCGCTCCGGCGCCTCGCTAGTCGCTCGGCGGCGGTGCTGCGGCGGCCTCGTCAC
>JBNKGC010000005.1:0-69818 GCA_050289625.1 Polyangiaceae bacterium
GCCGGAGCGCAGCGGGACCGTGGGGTGAGGAGCGGCGATTCACTCGCCGCGACGAGGGGGGCGGGTCCGCCCCCCTACAAACACTAGTTCAGGCGGTGCTTGTCGTCGTCGCGGCCGCCGCCGTCGATCACGCGCAGACCCGACGACTTGACCCGCTTCTTGCGCTCCTGCCGATCGCGCTTCGCCTCGATTTCCAGGCGGGCCAGGCGGTACTTCAGGTAGAAGCGCCGCAGGGGGGAGGGGGTACCCCCGCCGAGCAGCCAGCCAGCGCCCATCCCGGCAAAAACGGCGATGTGCCCGGAGGGAGGGGTGCGCAGAGCGATGAGCGACATCAGGCTGATGCCCACCACGAAGAGGATGAGGCCGCGCGAGCTCACGGGGATCGTGAAGAACAGGTGCACGGTGCGACCCCGGAAGCTGAGCGCCCACGCGATGGCGACAGCTTCGACCACCGGCATGGCCCCGAAGTAGTAGCCGTCAGTGCCCTGGGGCACGAGACGCGCCGCGATGCTTGCGGGGAGCGCCATGTCGACCGCGGCCTGCGTGCCGTAGGCGAGGGCTCCGCTGAAAAAGAGAAAACGCAGGAAGCGTTTGGAGCCCCAGGCGCTCTCCAGGGATGGGGACAGGAAGTACAGACCGATCAGGCTGACCAGAATGTGGCCGATGTCCCCCGAGGGCATGTGCAGGAGGGACGCCGTGAAGATACGCCACACCTGCCCCTGGAAAATCTTCTCGGTGTTCCCGCACAGGGCGAAGAACGACTGGCCGGAGGCTCCACCCCAGTTGATGGCCAGGGCAAACACCAGCCAGATCGAGAAGAGGCCGATCAGGACTCCCTTGAGCGCCTTCCCGGGCCGGGGAAGACCCCCCATCACTTGTGCACCTCGTTCGTCCCGCATGATCAGGACCGATGCTGCGGTCTACCACCGCAGGACGGCCTCCGCCCCACAAGGTACGGCAGCCTGGGCGACCAAAACACGTCCGGCGGCCCGAAAATCGGCAGTCCGTTTCCTAGTGCCGCGCTTGGGGGCTCGCAACCCCAGAGCCGTTCCGGCTCGAGGAGGGCTTTCGACTCGCTGCGGGGGCCTCAGGGGGTTGGTGTGAGCGGGTCGCAGCTCACTGGAACCGAGGCGCCTGGTCGAGTGCGCCCCGCGCAGGCCGTGGTCCACCCGGGGCTGGAAGCGCCCGCAGCAAACGCTCGGACCGCGACACTGACGTTGGCTCCCGCTGGAAGTCCTTCGAAGGACAGCGTGTCGCCACAAGACGTCGTTTCGGAAAGCGGTGCGCTCCCGGGGACTTGGACGGTGGCGGTGAAGGTCGCGACTTGCCCGCTCCCGTTGCCGCACGAAAGCCCGACAAGCGCGTCCTCCAGGCTCACGGTGACCCCAGTCGGAGTTTCGGGCCCGGCATCGACGAGCTCCGCACAGCCGCGAACGAAGATGGTCGTGTCTTCCACCGCGACAGCTCCAAGCTCGACTTCACCGGCGCCGCTGGTTTCGCCACCCGCTCCTGCGTTGCCCACTCCGCCCAAGCCGGCGCCGCCGGCTCCACCGGCGCCCAGGGAGCCATTTCCTTCCGTTTGTGCTGCGAGCGCCGCAGGGGTGCCGAAGCAGGTCGTCGTCCACCGCGGCGGGACTACGGTGCCGTCGTCGTCGACGGCTCGCGCGACCCCGGGCGCCTGAGCGGACAGGTCGTCCCGATCGAAGGCGCTGACCGAGGCAATGTAGCTGTGTCCGGGCACCACGAAGTCGAACGTGACCTGCTGGTTGCAGCTGAGCACCGAGGAGGCGGGGAGCTCGAACTGGGTTCCATCGCCTCCCGGCAAGTCCGGGGTCACGTCGGTGAGGACGACCTGATATGTCCGCAGGGCGCCGGGCGCGTTGGCGCAGGGGACGTCGCCGAGAAAGTCAGCTGGATCGACGCCGATGCGCGTCGGGGGCGGAGTGGTTCCAAACCCTCCCGAACCTTCGACACAGCCCGAGAGCGCGGCAAACGCCAAGAGCCAAGTGAGGCGGCGGCGGGACGGGGGGCGAACCATGCGCGCTCTCGTAACAAGGGCGACGGCCCTCGGAAAGCCAAAGCTGCGGGGATGGCTCGAAAAAGCCACTGTCGATCCGGGCCCGCTACGGCAGGGGAAGGTAGCGGCGCTTTTCCAGGGGCGGGTCGACCGCTTCGAGCGCGTCGGAGGAGAGGATGAACCGAGCCGCGGTGCGCCCCCGTGACAAACGAGGCTCCGGATGACCGGGGCCGTCGCAAACCCGGGGAGCGTCCAGAGCCGGTCGGACGAGCTGGACCGCAGCGGTTCCGCCACGTCTCCCCCACTGCAGAGTCAGATCGTGCGAAAACTCCGTTCGGCAGTGGATGGTCGCGCCGCTCCTGAGCTCGAACTGCTCCTCGACGACCAGCTCTTCCTTCGCTGATTTCGGTGCGAGTGTGACCGTGCTCTCCTCTCGAACCACGAAGACGCTGATCGCGCTGGGAGGTGACAGGAGCCCGCGATTTTCCTGCCGTGACACCCAGTGGTTTCCGATTCGTAGGATCTCGTCGGCGGGTGTCTCCCGGTGGACCGGTGCCTCGGCTTCGCGGTCGTCGCCTCCGCAGCCGAGGAGCAGACAGCCGCTTGCCAGAGCCGGGCCGACCACGCGCAGAACTCTCATCCGCCCGCTCCTCCCATGCCTTCGTCGTCGTCAGCGGATGGATTCAAGAACCCGCATTCGACCGTGTCCCACGGTCGTGCGACTACGTCGCACGCCGTTTCCAAGGTCTTGCCGCTCGCGGCGCGTGCTGGCGCGCCGTCCGCGCAGCCGCTCAGGGAGGTGTCCTTGTCTGCCGCGGCGCACGCGCCCGCGCTCTCGACCGCTTCGACGCACGCGGTCTGTTGGTCCGGGCCGGGATGGATGCTCGCGGCCAGACCATGGAGACACTGGTCGCGATAGAATCGCTCGCAGGCCTCCTGCTCCTCCGCTTCGATGGTCCCGCAGGTGACCGCCGCTTTGCAGCGCGCGAACTCGATCTCTCGGCACTCGTCGATGCCAACCGCATCCGTGCCGCAGGCGGACACCACCAGGGTCAGGGAAGCGACGGCGAGGAACGCAATGGCGAGTCGGATCATCTCGCTCGCGGCTACCACGGGTTCCGTGGTCGAGGCGAGTTTTCGCATACGGAATGCTCCATCACCTTGCCCCGATTCGCAGGACCCGGGGACAATCTCCGCGTGACCCGAGCGATGGTTCTTTGCGCTGGCTTCGGCACCCGGCTGCTGCCGCTGACCGAGGAGCTCCCCAAGCCCCTGGTCCCCATCGGGGATCGACCGCTTCTGGGTCACATCGCGGACCGGCTCTTGGGCCAAGGAGTTGAGAAACTGGTTGCGAATCTACATCATAGGTCTGAGGAGTTTAACAGTTTAATCAATACCTTAGGTGACAAGCTTCAGGTTGTGCATGAACCTGAGATCAGGGGCACGGCCGGAGGGATCGCGGGGGCACGGCCCTGGCTGGGGCCGGGTCCGGTCCTGGTGGTCAACGGCGACATCGTGGGGACGATTCCCGCGTCGGAGCTGATCGAGCATGCCACCGACGGGCTGGTCATGGCCGTCAGCGCCCGTCCGCGGGAGCAGGGCACCCTCGGGGTCGACGCACAGGGGCGGGTCGTCCGCATGCGGGGGCAGGTGTTCGGGAGCGAAGTAGCGGGTGCCGATTACATCGGTGTTGCCGCGCTGGGCGCGAGGTGTCTCGGCGAGCTTCCGGAACGGGGCTGCCTCGTAGGGGATTGGGCTCTGCCGGAGCTCGCGCGGGGCGGGGAGGTGCATACGGTCGCCGTGTCCTCCGACTGGAGCGACATCGGTAGCCTGGAGAGTTACTTCGCGGCGAACATGCGCTGGCGGAAGGAACACCGGGGGGAGGGAAGCTGGGTGGCACCCGGCGCGCGCGTGGGGCCTTCGGTTCGGCTCGTGGAAAGCCTCGTTGGGGAAGGCGCTTCGGTTGCGGGGCAAGGCGTCGTCGAGCGCTGCGTGGTGTGGCCCAGAGCGCAGGTCGAAGCTCCTTTGGCCGACGCGATCGTGACGACGACGGGCCGCGTGGTCACGCTCCCGCCTCGATGATCGAGGTCTCCGGTGGTAAACGGCGCTCGCGTGCCGCCGATTCGCCTCGACCTACCCAGCACCCTCGACCCCAAGGCGGCCGCTCGTCGTCTGCTGGAGAGCCCCGGTGCGTTTCTTCTGGTCGACGAGCCCGCGGGTCGGGCGACCGTCGGCGCGTGGCCGAGTGATGTGTCGGAGGCGCTGGACCCCGAGGCGGAGCTGCCGTTCGACCCCGAGAGGAGTGATGTCGCGCGGTGGGTGGGGATTCTCCCATACGAAGCGTTTCGCGATCTCGAGCGCCCCGCCGTTACGCGAACGCCGGAGGACCGGGCTCCACCCCATGTGGTCGCTCCCCGATGGCTTCGGTATCCGGCAGTGGCGGTGTTCGACGCTGCGGGAGTCCGCGTCGAGGGTGACGATCCCCGATCGGTCCGGCGCTTGCACTCCGCCCTATCCGAGGTCCGGGCCGAGGACTTGCCCTCGCGCAGCTTGGCTGGCGCCACGAACCAGCCCCTCGTCGAGGAGCCGCCCGAGATCCACGCTGCGCGCGTGCGACGCGCGCTCGAGCACATCGCCGCGGGGGATCTCTACCAAGTCAACCTGGCCCGTCGCTTCGAATTCCCCCTGGCTGGGCACCCCATCGAAATTCTGACCGAGCTCGGAACCCTCGCCGCGGCCCCATTCGCCGCGGCCCTGGACTTGGGCGAGTTGGGGGTGGTGAGCGCTTCTCCCGAGCTCTTCCTCCATGTCGACGCCCGAAGGCGCGCCGTCACCCGACCCATCAAGGGGACTCGCCCCCGCGGCACGAACCCGGAAGAGGACGCCGCCCTGTGCGCCGAGTTGGACGCGAGCGAGAAGGAGCGCGCCGAGTTGGCGATGATCATCGACGTCGAACGGAACGACCTAGGGAGGCTGGCTCGAGCCGGGTCCGTCCGCCTGACCAGGCCTCCGCGCGTGGTCAGTCACGCGACGGTTCACCATCGAGAGGCCGAGGTTGTTGCGGATCTTCGGGGCGGGGTGTCTCGCGAAGGCGTCCTTCGAGCGACGATGCCGAGCGGAAGCGTGACCGGGGCTCCGAAAGTGCGCGCCATGGAGCTCATCGCCATCACTGAAACGGAGCGACGCGGGCTTTACACGGGCGCGATCGGCGCGGTGGGCCACGATGGCTCCTTGCGGCTCTCGATGGCCATCCGAACGCTGACGGTGCGGGACGGAGTGGCGCACTACTTCGCCGGCGGAGGCATCGTTGCCGACAGCGATCCCGACGCGGAAGTGCTCGAAACACTTTGGAAAGCGCGACAGCTCGCGCGCCTCGTCCCTGCGCTCGGGCCCCAGCGTCGCTGAGACCGAATTCCCGAAGAGCGCCCAAAAACTAGGCCCGAGGGGTGCGTGCGGGCTACGGGTGACTCGATGCAAACCAGCCCGGTGAACCTCCGCAACCTCGAGCGCATCCAGGAGAGCGACGGCAAGTCTTCACGCCTCGCCACGATCCTCCTCGCCTCGACCGGGATCGCTGCTCTCGTCGTCGTGGGCACGATGATGGCCGAACGCGAGGGGCCGCCCGCGCGATCGGAGGCCGATCCTCTGGAGGCGCTGGTGCTCGAAGCTCAAGCCTCGACCGAAAAGGACCCGGCGCACCTCGACGGCAGTGACGTCTCGTTTCCAGCGATCCTCAGTGACTCCGACACCCCGACCACGGCGCTTGCCGCGGTGAAGGACAAGAACGGGAGTTTGGTCGAACAGCCGGAGCCGGCGCCTGCGGCGCCGCCTCCGCCAACCGACGAGCTCCCGGTCGTCCCGCTTCCGGCTGGAACCCTTCTCAACGCGACGCCGGTCACCACCGAGGCGAAGGACGAGCTGTCCGCGATGGCGGCGAGCGCATCGAATGTCGACGACGCGCCCATGGTCGAGCCCGGAATGGACGGAGGCTACCAGGTGCAGGTCGCGAGCTTCCAGAACCAGGCCGATGCGGAGAAATTCGTGGAAGATCTGCGCCGGCGAGGGCATCGCGCGTTTCGTCAGCCCGCGAACGTGCCCGGCCGAGGGCTTTGGCACCGAGTGCGGGTCGGTCCCTTCAAGACGAAGTACGCCGCCACGCTCTACCAGCGAAAGCTCGAAAAACAGGAACGGATTTCAGCGTTGGTGATCGACCCGGACAAGGTCGAACAGCAGCAGAAGATCCGGGCCGCCAAGCTCGCCGCTCGCATCAAGAAGTACGGACGCCCCTGAAGCGGTTGCTCGGCACCCGCTTGCTCTCTCGCTCATTGCGAGCGGCGGAAAATCACTTCCCTTTGGTTTTCCGAGCCAGCTGCTGGCGACTCGCCACCACGATGGCTTGGGGTACGCTCTTGCTCTTGGACAGACTCTTGAGGTCGTTGTCCCGAAGGTGGGGGATCATCCGGGACGCGAAGGTGAAGGGGCACCGCGGGTTCATCGTCAGGTTGAGCTTGACCTGATAGTTGCGTGTGAAGTCCCGGTTCAGCGCCAGAATACGCAGGACGTCCTCGCTTACGGCGCGACTGGCGCTGATGCGGGCGGCTTCGGCCTCCGTCATGCGGGGGCTCTTGGCAGCCGCCTCCGCCACGAGCCGGTTGGTGTCGCGGATGAGCAGCATGCGCTCGGCGCCGTTTCCGAGCATCGCTCGGCGGATCTTCTGCGTGACGTTCATCTGCTGGATCTTCGCGTACAGGGGAACGCATTTTTCGACGACTTTCTCTTCACCGTCCTCATCCGTCTCGCAGACATCCTCCTTGTCCGTATTCGTTTCGGTCCGCGCGGCAATCGCTTCGGTCTCTTTGAAGAGCACGTCGTCGAAGGTGGGCTCCTCTGTCGGCTCGGGGATGAGCTCCGTCAGGATGGCCTGCGCGGCCTGCTTGAACGCGGGAAAATCGAGCTCAATCCCGTTTCGCACGGCAAGCTCGATCAACCGGTCTGCGGTCGACATGCGCACGCGCTTGTTCATGTAGAGTTTTTCGATCACGGCGGGGTGCTTGAGAAGCAGCACTTCGTTGGTCGCGATGAGCTCTCCCGCCACCTCGTCGGCCTTTGCGGCGAGGCTGACGAGGGTCGCCTCTTCGATGCTCTTCATCGAGAGCAGCTTCGGGAGAACACGGGGGTCCTTTCCGTACCGCTCCGCCAGCTCAGCGACGACCGGGGCCACGAGGTCGGCCGAGAGGGCCGCTTCGAGCAGGGGAGGAGGAAGAGAATCGAGCGTCTGGCGAGCGGCGCCGGCAAGCTTGGCGTCTTCCGCGTGGGATAGGGCGACGACTACCGAAAGGACGTCCGGAGGCTTCAGGCCGGGGACCACTCCCTTCGCTGCCAGCATCTTCGCTGGAATCGGTGCGGCAGGTCCGAGGACTTTCTGAGCCGGCGCGGGTAGCGTGGAGAGGTCGATTTTCGTCACGACTCCCACTTTCCAACGAACTACGGGCGACGTCCATCCTGATCGGCGGAAGCGGGGTCGTGCACGGCCAGCGACCGTCGCGCGGTCGGCCGGCGCAGGCGTCCGCGAGGGGGGGGGAGAAAGCGCATGCGGCCCTCCGGGTTTCCGCTATCGTGAACACGGCGCGAGTGGCGGTCGGGTTGGATCGCTCGAGGCGCGACCAAGGAACGAGCGCATGGGGATTTTCGACTTCGTCAAGAGGGGTGTCGAGCGGATGATGATCGCGAGGGACGACGTGGCCAAGGAGCACGTCGTTTTCAAGCATCCTGACCAGACCTTCCCGTTCTGGAGCCAACTCACGGTCGACTCCGACGAGATCTGTTTGTTTTTCAAGGACGGACAGTACGTCGGATCCCTCGGTCCTGGTCGCCACACCCTCCAGACCCAGAACGTTCCTTTCCTGAACGCACTGGTGGACCACTTCACCGATCAGAACGTCTTCATCAGCGAGCTGTTCTTCGTCACCACGCGACCGCTCTACAACCAAGGCTTCGGAGACACGATCGGTTCGATGCGCGATCCGGAGCTCGACCTTCGGGTGACGCCGCGAGCCTTCGGCACCTATTCCTTTCGAGTCGTCGATCCAGTGCGGTTCGTCGTCGAGTTCGTGGGTCAAACCGGAGCCGTCGATCCGGACCAAGTCACGCGGTGGGTCCGCGATCAGCTCTTTCAGGGACTACGCACCACGCTGACGCGAATGATACGGGCCGGGGAGCTCACTTTCATGGATCTCGGAACCGCCGGGCCCGACGTGGCGCGGGCCGTGGTCCGAGACTGTCCCGATCTGGCTCAGGTCGGTGTTCAAGTTCTGGAGATCGCCAAGCTCAACATCAACCTCAGCGAAGAAGACCGGGCACGCGTCGATGCGGTGCAAGGCCAGATCGTCGAGGCCAAGATGCGAGCGCGCGTCGCGCGGGTCGGGATCTCGGAGAAGCAGGCAGAGATCGCGCAGCGCCAGATGGAGCTGGACCAGGAGTTTGCCAACCAGGCTCGCTACCTCCAGAGCTTCGACATGGCCCGGTACCAGCAGTACGCAGCCGCGCAGGCGATGATGGGAATGGGGAGAGGAATGGCCGAGGGCGGCGAGGGGACCGGAGCCGCGAGCATGGCCGCGGGAGTTGGAATGGGGGCCGGCATGATGCATGGCGCGATGGCGGCGCCCGGCGTGATGCCTTGGGGGTATCCCCCGGCGTACCCGCCCTCGGGCTATTCACCCCCCGGGCATGCTCCGCCGGGGCCGGGGATTCCGCCACGAGGGGTTTCTTCGCCAGGCGCACCAGCCCCAGTGGCCGAAGGACGGGTGGCGTCCGACAAGGGAGGCGCACCCGAGACTACCTGCTCACAGTGCACTTCGAAAAACCCGGTGGACGCCAAATTCTGCGCCGAGTGCGGGCAGCGCTTGATGTGAGTCGAGTGGTGACCCGTGCGGTGAGCCCCGTGCGGTGAGCAGAGTGGGGCAGCCTTGCATCGAACGCGTGTTACCCTGGGCTCGGTGTCCGACGAAACACTCATCCAGTTCGACGTCAGCACGTGCGCCGACGTCACGTCGGAGAAGCCGGAGAGCAAAGACGGCTCGCACGACGAGGTGCTCTCGGCGCCCGAAGGATCTGCAGAGGAAGGGAGGGTCTGTCCCCGTTGCGACAGCCATTTCGGACCTGAAGCCGGGTTTTGCCCTTTCGACGGACAACGCCTCGTGCCGCGCGTCGGGGATCCCCCGAGCGCAGGTCTCATCGGGCGGCTGATCTCCGGGCGCTACCGAGTCCTCCGCCTCCTGGGCGAGGGGGGGATGGGGCTCGTCTACGAGGTCGAACATCAAACCCTGCGCCGTCGGATGGCGCTCAAGATGCTCCGCCCCAAGCTGGCGGCCGATCCAGAGCTCTCGGCTCGATTTCTTCGGGAGGCGCGCGCGGCTGCAGCCATCGAGCACCCGAACGTCGTGCGCATCACTGACTTCGGAGTGACCCGCGAAGGGCCGGCGTACTTCGTCATGGAGCTTCTCGAAGGGTGCCCACTCAGGAGCCTCGTGCGACGGGGGCCCCTCGCGCCCGACCGCGTGGCGCACATTGCTCGCCAGGTGGCTGACGGTCTCGCGGCTGCGCACATGGCGGGAGTCATCCATCGCGATCTGAAGCCGGACAACGTTCACGTTCACGAAGCCGGGGGGGATGCCGTCAAAGTGCTGGACTTCGGACTCGCGCGCGTCGCGGGCACGAGCAAGCTGACTCAGAGAGGAGTCGTCTTTGGGACTCCCCAATACATGAGCCCAGAACAGGCATCTGGCGGAGAGCTCGATCCCCGTTCGGATCTCTACGCGCTCGGCGTGATCTTGTACGAGCTCCTTACCGGGCGCGTCCCTTTCGTGGCCGACTCGTACATGGGGGTGCTGACGCAACACATGTACAAGCGCCCGCAACCTCCGCGGGAAATCGTGGGCGATGCGGATCTTGGGGGACTCGAACCGATTGTGCTCCGATGCCTCGAGAAATCACCCCGCAAGCGGTATTCGAACATGGTCGGTCTGATGGCCGCGCTGGATCGTCGCCGCTCGGACCGTCCGCTCCTGGAGCAGAGTGGTCGCGGTGTCTTTCCGTCGGTTCCGACTGCTCCAGAGGGCGTCGACGACGAGTCGCTTCGCGTCCCCGGGCTCGAGGTACGGCGTCGCTGGATGTTCCCGCTCGTGCTCGGAGTGGGGGTGAGTGGAGCGGGCGTAGGCGCCTGGTTTGCACGGGACGATGCCTCGACAGGAGAGGCACCGCGGAGTGTCCCCAAAACCGCACGTGCTCCCTCGGCCGCCGCACCTGCGAAACCGTCGCAGATGGAGCCGGTTCCCGCGGGGGGGTCTCCCGATGTCGCTGCCAGGCCTGCGGCATCGGCGGCGGCGCCAAGACCCGGCCGCGCATCTCGAAGCGAACCGCCAGCTATCCCTCGACCGGCTTCCGGCGCCCGATCGTCGTCCGGGGAATCGGCCGCCGAGTCGGCGGCTCCCCGTTCGGGGCATCGCTCCCCTGCGATTGGGGAAACGGAAATCGTAGATCCTTGGGCGGACTGAAGCGCGCGGGTCGCACGCTCCGAGGGCACCGAATCGGTGCTTTCGGCACCCTCCCTGCGCGGCTCGGCGAAGGGGGGATGCCCGTCTATCGGCCGAGTCTTCTGGACAATTTGAGCTGGCGCGATCTTTCCTTGGGTTTCAGGGGGGATCCGCGTATCAAACCCCCACCGTTCGCCTTGACAGTAGGCCCGGTGGACTGAACGCTTGGGCAACCAGCGCGCGTGCGCCCGCAGCGCGCTCACATCCCTCTTCGACCCTTGGCAAAGCAAACGCTCCTTCTCGTCGATGCCGACCCGCGCAGCGTGCGCGTGCTCGAGGTCAGTCTCAAGAAGTCCGGCTTCAGCGTCACCACCGCTGCCGATGGCCAGGACGCACTCTCGAAGATCGAGTTGTCCGCGCCGGATCTCATCCTCACCGACACGCGCTTACCTCGGGTGGATGGGTACGAGCTGGTGCGGCAGCTGAAGGAGCACCCCGAGCTCGCCGGAATTCCGGTGGTCTTCCTGACCAGTCAGAAGTCCGTGGAGGACAAGATTCGGGGCCTCGAGCTGGGAGTCGAGGATTACCTCACGAAACCGATCTTCGTGCGCGAGTTGATCGCTCGTGTGAATCTCCTGCTCGCTCGCCGAGCGCAGCAGAGCATGGCCACGAGCCTCCCCGGGAGTCGCCGCACGAGACTCAGCGGCGACCTCGTCGACATGGGGCTCGTCGACTTGCTGCAGACCTTCGAGGTCGGACGCAAGAGTGGTGTGGCCCGCGTCGAGAGCGAGGGGCGGGTTGCGACCATCTTTTTCCGTGACGGCAAAGTCGTTGACGCCGAGCTTGGTCGCTTGCGCGGCGAAGAGGCCGTTTACCGCACCCTGATCTGGAGTGGCGGCACGTTCGAAGTGGAGTTCTGCCCCGTCGATCGAAGCGACGTGGTGCCGACCTCGACCCAGGGGCTGCTCATGGAGGGCATGCGTCGGGTGGACGAGTGGGGGCGCTTGCTCGAGCAGCTGCCGCCGCTCGAAACCATCTTCGAAGTGGATCACGAGCAACTCGTCGATCGTCTCAACGAGATCCCAGACGAACTCAACGGCATCCTCCGTCTGTTCGACGGACGTAGGCCTCTGGAGGAGGTCGTCGATGAAAGTCCGTTCGAGGACCTGTCGACGCTCTCGACGGTGACGAAGCTGTACTTCGAGGGGCTCCTCGTGATTCGCGAGCAGCCAGCCGAACCGGTGGAAGACGCGGTCGTCCCCAGCCTCGACACCGAGAGCGACTCGAAGCTCGTTCGCGCGGAGCGCACGTTGGACGTGGTTCCCGGCTTGGGAAACGAGTCGCGTCCCCCGTCGGTCTCCTGGCGCCCGTCGGCACCACATGTCGAGCCGAGCCTGCCCCCACTGCCGGGCGATCCGTCGCCGCCGAGCATGCGCGCCAAGGCATCTCGTGATGCTGGCGGCTCCGCGCAGGGCAGTGAACCTCCGCCGCGGCGCAGCGACTCACCTTCCGATTCGCTAGCGCCCGAGTCGGAACGCGAGTCGTTCGAGACCGCTCTTGATCGCAACTCCTTCGGTGCCGCTTCGGATCACGATTCGCTGGCGCCCGTCTCGGAGCGCCGCTCGTCGGACCCGGCGTCCGATCCCGACTCGGCGGTGCCTACGGGGGTGCGTCATTCGGCGCCGTCTGGGTCGTCCTTCTATCCTCCAGTGGACGACTCCGAGCTGCTCGAGCCCGAGTTTACCGAGCGGGCCGAGATGCCCCCTCCCGCAGAATTGGTTGGCCCCGAGTCTCCCTCGGCGCCGCGATCTGCACCGCCCATCAGCGAACCAGTGCAGTCCTCCCCGACGCAGGGCCCGAGGACACGGCTGGCGTCGCCCCAGGCGAGGGCGAGGGCGATCGCGCGGGGCGAGTCGAGTGACGTCAACGTGATTCCATTCCCGGGTGCGGCGAGCGCCCCACCGGAATCGACGGAGCATGCGGACCTGTCGGCGACGCTGGTCAGCCCTTCGAGCGAGGCTTCCTCGACCGACCGCGATCCCGCGCCGCAGCGCGAGGATGCGCCAGAGCCGTGGCGCCCCGACCGTACGCTGCTCGGTGTCGGGTTCGATCGAACCATCGATCCTCCCGCCGCGCCTCCTCCGCCGGATCAGTCTCCCGACGGTGAACGGTTGACGCTCGAACCGCCGCTGGATGAGGAGCCACTGCGCCCGAGCCGCGCGATCGAAGTAGGTTCCCCGTCGAATTCACCGCCCCCCGTGGACGATCAGCCGCGAGACCCTGGCCGCGTTGGGACCCACGAGCCCGCTCCGCTCGTGGTGCAGCCGTGGACCCAGCAGACCCTGATTGGTCACGCCGCCCCGGTCGAACCCATCGAAGACGAGGCGGCGCCCATTGCGCTGAAGCGCCCCGCCGCGTCCTCGACGGATCGGGCCACTCCAGCCCTCACCGAACTGACGGGTCGCGTGGCGGTTTCGTCGTCGAAAACGGACGGGCACGCTGAAGGCGAGGACGATCACGCGTTCTTCCGCCAGGGAGACGCTGGTGATTACGAGGGGAGCGTCCGGGAAATCGCCCGGCAGCAGCGCGAACTGGCCGCTCTGGAGGCCGATCTGTACGAGCAACGGCTCAGCAGCATGCCGCCGCCGGCCGTCGTGGCGGAACGGCGTCGCCGCCTCCAGCGGCTCGTCACGCCGCTTCTCGGCGCTGCTGGAATTCTCGCTGTCATCGGGCTCACCGTGAGCGCCATGAGGTCGGGATCCGGGGAGGCTGGGCAAGAAGAGGAGCCGACCCTCGCGGTGAACCCGGCATCGGCAGAGACGGATCAACCGGCGTCGACCGAAAGCGCTGCGGAACCGACGGCTTCGCCCGAGGAAACTCTCGACGTCTTGCCGCATCCCGGTCCGGAAGTCGACGAACCTGAGCCGGATCCCGAGCCGGACCCGGTCGTCGTGGAGCCGGCAGCTCGGGCGGACGCGGAACCCGCGGCCCGAACCACTGCACCGCGCGCGACGGCGGAGCGAGTCATACCATCACCGGGTGTCGCTCCACGGCCCGAGCCCAAGCCCGCGCCGCGTCGCGAGAATGTCCCGTCGCCCTCGGTCGAGACGCCTGACGCATCGGCCGCTCCACCGCCGAAAGCGTCATTCGCTCTGCCGTGAGCAGTGGCGGTTTCCGGGGCGGCGGCTGAGTCGAACCGGAAATGGGCCGCGAGCGCGACGAGTCGAGCGTGTGCCGATCCGCTTTTCAGCGGGCCCCGGCTCGTTTGCCTTCGAAAAAACGCCTCAAAATCCGGCTCACGTCGCGGGGTGATTCTTCTTGAGGTGCGTGACCACTGTCGAGGAGGTCGAAGCCGGCGTTTGGGATCTCCTTGGCGAGGCGGCGCCCGAACGATGCTGGATAGACCCGGTCGTGGCGCCCCCAGAGTACCAAGGTCGGGACTTGAATGCGTCGGCTGTCTGCGACCACGGCGCGCGTGTCGAGCGTTGCTCGCAGGGTCGCTAGCAGCGCGCCGCGCCCAGCGGGGCTGTTCAGGGAATCGTAGTAGGCGTCGAGTCGAGCTCCGTCGGCACCCGGGGCGATGCGGTCGCGATAGAGGGCGCGGAAGGCGCCGCGTCCAAGAAGCTGCTTGAAAAGGAGGCCCCCGAGGAGCGGTGTCAGCGCCAGGCGGAGCTTGGGATCCAGAGGCGACGGATAGCAGAGCGTGTCCACGAGCACGAGGCGGGAGACCAGCTCGGGATGTCGCGCCGCTACGCGCAGAGCAACGGCGCCGCCCAACGCGTGCCCAACGAGGTGAGCTCTCCCGATGCCGAGGCCACCGAAGAGATCCGCCACAGCTTCGGAAAACGCCTCGATGCCGTAGGGGTAGCGGTTGGGCCCCGGCTTCTCGCTGTCCCCAAACCCAGGCAAGTCTGTTGCCACGATTCGTCGCTCGCTGGCGAGGTGTTCGGCCAGGGGCTTCCAAGTGAGGCGATTGGCGAGCAAGCCGTGGAGGAGAACGACGGGCGTGCTGTCCTCTCGTGCGCCTGTCAGTTGCTCCCCGGGGCCCCACTCCGACACGCGGAGTCGTACCCCGCTGGCGGCGACGTCGCGCTGCAGCTCGGTACCCATCGACGCTCGGACCTTACACCAAGGCGGGGCTTGGATACACGATGCCCGGGCGATCTCCGGGCGAGGAGACGCGTGCCCTGAGCGTTTGCCACGGAGCGCCTGAGCAGGAGAGAGCGTCCAAGAAACGCGCGGAACATGTTCGAGCCATGGGGGTTCGTCGATTGCTTGCCATGAGGGGCGGTTCGCGAAGCAGTTCGCGATGCTTCGCCGAGGCATGATTCGCTGGAGCCGGTCAAGCTCTCGAGCTTCCGAGGACGATCGAAGGTGCGAGCTTGCCTCGACGCCCGCGCTCGGAGCGTCCACGAGCCATGGATGGCAAATCATCTCCATGGACATTTTCTCATTTGGAGACATTTAATGTCACACCTGGATCTCCATCCAGCCTCCATGGAGCCTCGGCGTTCCATACGCAAATTTTCGCGGGGAAAGTGTTTTGGTGGATCCACTCAGTGGAATATATTCGCTCGCACCTCGGGGAGAGCGGGCACCGAGATCCTGAGCAGATCGTTAGTGGTCTGGAGGGCAGGGGAGAGCGGACGCGGCAATGACCGGCATCGACGAAGCCATTCTGAAGAACTTCGAGAAGCAGCACCCGGCGGGGCTCACGTCGGTGGAGATTCTGGATTTCTTCGCTTCCCACGGACTTTCCCTGAGCGAGGCCACGCTTCGGAAGTACGTCCAGCTCGGTCTCCTTCCGCGCAGCGTTCGCGTGGGGACCAAGGGCAAGCACCGGGGGTCGAAGGGGCTCTATCCCGTTCGGGTGATTCGGCAGATCTCCGAGATCAAGCGGATGATGGCCGCGCACTACACCATCGAGCAGATTCAGACCGAGTTCCTCTTCATGAGGAGTGAGCTCGAGCAACTCGAACAAACCCTCGGAAGCGTCTTCCAGAAGCTCGAAGATGCGATCGGGAGGCGCAAGCAGGAAGCCACCGCTCGGATCGTCGCTCGAGAAGTCGGTGAGGCCCGCTTGCTGAGCAAGGACTTGTTGTCGCGCCTGCGCGCGATCGAGACGCGCGTGACTTCACGGACTCGCGTCGAGCAGGCGACCGGATGAAGAGCTAGAGATTTCTGGCGGCGAGGAGCCGCAAACCGCGGGCAGCGGAAGGGGCCGAGGACGTGCGTGTGGTCGGGACGACCCACGGCGGCGGGGATCGTGCGGCCGTTGGATGGATGTTGGCGAGAGTCGGAGGCAGAAAAGACATGGATGCGAAGGCGGTAACCTTGAAGAAGACGACGGCGGCTGTGGGTGCTACGGCGCTGCAAGCCGAGCCCATCACGCGGGAGCAACGCCGGTCTCGACGCAAGCGCGAGGTTCGCGCGCGGACCATCAGCGTGAAGCGGATGACGAAGCGAGAGCTGGAAATCGGCCGCCTCCTCTATCCCGAGACGGATTACTGGAAGCCGAGGACTCGCGCCGAATGTGCGGATGGTCCGCGGCCGTGTCCCTACGTTTCCTGCAAGCATCACCTGTACATCGACGTGTCACCGCGCACGGGGGCGATCAAGCTGAACTTCCCCGATCTCGAGGTTTGGGAACTTTCCGAGTCTTGCGCGCTCGACATCGCTGACCGCGGAGGAACCACCCTCGAGGACGTCGGCGCGATCATGAACCTCACCCGCGAGCGCATTCGCCAGGTGGAGGTGAAGGCTCTCGCGAAGCTCGAGGCATTGCAGGACATGGAACAGCTCCGCGACTACGTCGATGAAGGGCCTGTCGGAAAGCGGCGCTTGCCCCAGCTTTCGGACAGCGAGAAGAGCCCGAAGATGCGGGCGGCGAAGCTCGTCCCGGTACCCCCTCCCGTCGAGGAGGAAACCGAGTTTTCCGAAGAGGACGACGGTGACGCCGACCGGTCTCTCGACCTCGAGTTGCTCGACATCTGATCCCACCCACCTCGGGTGGTCGACCGCCGATTCACCCTGCCTCCTGCGGCGCGCCGGTTCCTGCGCGCCGCTTTCGTTTTGTCGGAAGGAGCTCTCACCAGCGATTGCAGGTGCGCGACGCGAGGACGGGAGCCACGAGGGAGTCGCAACGTACCCGCACGGAGGCGAGGTAGCGCTCGACGGGTTTCCGGGCACCGTCGAAGGCTTGCCGAGATCCTCCCGCCTCGATCACGAAGATCCGATCCTGGGCGGTGAAGACGGTGACCCAGTACTCGTAGGGCTGTCCCTGTTCGTCCCGACCAAACCTGAGCCGGTGTCCTGGAGTTCCGTCGACCGACGTAACGGCGGCTTCGGACAAGAGCGAGTAGCCTTCCACCGTGCGCAGACGCGAGGCGATGGCGTCCTTCCAGAATTCGACGTCGTTGCGGTCCTTCGAATCGATGGCCTTGGCCGCGATGACGACACCGCTCACGCTGGTGGCTCGGTAGTCGAAGGCGGGCTTTTGATCTTCCAGCTCGACGAATCCGTCCGGCGTCTCGATGTCGAAGGGGCGGCCACATGCGGATGTGGCGAGGGCGAAAGCGACGAGCAGACAGAATGGAGCGAGGTGGGCTTTCAGTGCGATCATGGAAATTCGTCCTCCGGCGGGAACCACTGGGCAGTGGGCGAGGGCCAAAACGGGTCAGTGGAACGAGGCGTCCGGTGCGGTGGCCGTGTCGCCCGCGTCGTGTAGATCGAGCAGCGCGGGCAAACCGAGCTCGTTCAACCAAGGGAAGGGGAGCCGCCACTTTCCATGCTGGACGCTGGCGGCGGCTCGTGGCTCGAAACGCGCGGTGATCGCCGAGAACCGGATCCGGTCCTGAAGGTGATCGAGAGTGCCTGTGAGACGTTCGACCTCCAGGGTGATCCGCTGGAGCTCCTTTTCGATCTGCAGAGCGTCTTCGACCTTGTGCGCTCGCTCCAGAAGATGTTCGAGCCGCTCCCGCATCGCGCGGGCGTTCGACAGTCGAACGGAGAGATCGCGGACTTGATCGGTGACGTCTTCCGTCGAGACGGCCTGATGGATCAGCTGTCCAACTCCTTCGAGCGCGGAGAGCGCCTCCTGAAAACGTGGCGCTGGTACGCGGATCGTGATGGTCGTGTCGTCGCGCTGCTCGAGATGTCCTCCGAGCTCGACTGCGATGCGTTGGACGTCATCGATCGCCTCCTCGATTTGGTAGGAAGCCAGGTGAAGCTCAGCTCGATAAATCAGAAGGGGGCCGCCGGAGTTTTCCTCCACGGCAGCCTCGGGGGCCGACTTGGCTTGCCTCGCAGGGGGGGCGGCCGGGACGCCGGCAGTCGAGGCTCGGGGCTCGGACTGCATTGCGTCACTGGGAGTCGCGTCTGCCGCTGCGAACACGGATTCCGCTGGGGGTTCAGCAGCGGAACCGCCCATTGCGCAGCCGGCGGTTCCCAAAAGAACCCAGAGGAGGAAGACGAGCAGGTTTCTCGACGAGAGGGTGCTCGCGATTGAACCGAGTGGCGTTGGTCGAATCATGGCGTTCACTCCTCCAACGCGGACCTCCCCGCGGGCTTACACGGTGCCGCAGAAATTCGTCCATCCGCTTGCCGAGTGGTCCTCGTGCCGCCCGCTGGGACTGGTCGAGCCAGACGGGCAAAGAAATGGGTCGCTCGTCAGGCCCCGCTGTCCGAGCGACGTTGGGTGCCGGGGTGCTTCGTGACGCGCCGAGGCCCTGGCGAGCCCCCGGAGGCGTGCAGGGACCAGAAACGGGCGTCCAGAACGGAGCTTTCTTGGCTCTCACTGAGCGGGAGTCTCCTGCGGTAGCGTTCGCCCCGTCTCCTGATTACGTTGCGAAACGTGGGAACGACGACTCGCGCTCGGTGTCGGACATGACGGTGCGCCCGGACATCCTTCACGCCGAGCCCACGCCGCGTCGAGACACGGCGGCTCTCCATCAGGCGCTCGTCTTCGCCTTCGCGAGCGGAGGAGGGGAAGACGCGATCATCGACGCCAGCCGACTCAACGTGCTCGCCCCGAGCGACTGGGAAGCCGACTGCTTCGCCGGAGACCTCTTTTTGAAGGAGCTCGTCGATTACGCCATGCGCGTGGCTGCGGGCGGGCAGGTCTACGAGATCGACCGCAAACACATGCGGGCTCTCCTCTCGGCGCCTCCGGCCGAGCGGCGGCACACGAATTTTCGCCAAGCGGTGCTTCAGGAGCTCGGTGAGCGACCGGAGCTCCGGGAGAGTCTGGAGGCGGTCTACGTCCAGCTCCGGCAGCTTCGGACGACACTCGCCGGAGCGGAGACGATGCGTAGCCGGGTTGCCGGGACACAGCGGCGCATCGACATCTTGCAGGCCGTGCGCCGTGCCATCGACACGCTGGCGAGCTCATTTCTCGGTGCGACCTCGGGTCTGAAGCGCCTTCGAAGCTTTGGCCTCGAGCTGACGGAGTCGACGGCGTACAAGCGACTGACGCAGTTGCTCGACTTCGAAAACAGCCGAGCGACGCTCGATAGCCGTCTTCAGGTCGGCTACGACGGCACCCTCCGGCGCTTCGAGATCGTCCGCGTTTCCGAAGCGGAGCATTCGTCGTTCTCATCGAGCGGTTTCGGCCGCTTCGTGCGCCGCGTGATTTCCCTCCTCAAGGGCTACCGCTTTTCGGAAGACGACATCGTGGCGAGGCTCTTGGACGAGGTCTTCTCTCAGCTCGAGGAAGCTCTGTTCGTCCTTCTGCCGTTGATCTCGGAGCTCGAATTCTATCTCGCGGCGCTCGGGTTCCGCGATCTGGCCAAGCGGCACGGACTCGAGGTTTGTTTGCCGGAGTTTGCCGATGCAGACGCCGGAGAAGCCCAGAGTCAGGACGTCGGGCGCGAGCTCCGCCGACTCTTCAACCCGTGGCTCCTCGCCCAGCGGGGCGAAGCACCCGTGCCCACGGACATCGATCAGGTGCACGCGCGCTCGATCGTCATCGTGACGGGACCGAATTCGGGGGGAAAGACGCGAGTGCTGCAAGCGCTCGCGGTTACCCAGCTGCTCGGGCAGTGCGGTTTTTACGTGCCGGCCGAGAGCGCGCGTCTCACCTGGACCAGCGGCATGTTCCTGTCCCTCCTCGAACACGTCAGTGCTGATCAGGAGGAAGGCCGGCTCGGTATGGAGCTGCTCCGGATTCGTCGGGTGTTCGAGACCTCGGCGGTAGGAGCCCTCATCATCCTCGACGAGCTGTGCTCGGGCACGAATCCGTCGGAGGGCGAGGAGATGTTCCAGCTAGTGCTGTCGCTGCTCGAGGAGCTTTCACCTCAGGTGTTCATCAGCACCCACTTCCTCGACTTCGCTCTGCGCTTGACCGAGCGCCAGGGCAAGGCGCCGCTCGAGTTCTTGCAGGTGGAGCTGGACGAGCGGGAGCTCCCCACCTACCAGTTCGTTGCGGGCGTGGCGAAGACCTCTCTGGCTCGAAAGACTGCGGCGCGTCTCGGAGTCACGCGAGAAGAGCTGCTTTCGTTGGTCGAACGCCAAAAGCGATCCCACGAACACCGAAGCGGAACCCCTTCGAGCGGGTCGGTCCCGGCTGGTCCCCGGGTGCGGAGCGATCAGTCCTCTTCGGACGGATCGGGTGGCGACGCGCCGATCTTGAGGCGGTCGCCGTGAGTGATCTTTTTCGGTCCCTCGATTCCGCGCCTCACGGAGCCCTCGCCGAACCGTTCCTGAATGGCATCCATCGCGGTTCCAAGGGCTCGTGCTCGAGCCGTGCCGTCCGACGAGCGCGGTGACTCGAATAGCTCGAGCTGTACGGTGTGGGACGCCTCGAGCGCTGACAGGGTAACCCCGAGGAGGCGAACGGGCTCCTCGATGCCAGCCCGTGCCCAAAGCTCCAGAGCGACACGACGGATCACCGCCCCGTCGTCCGTCGGCTCGTGGAGCGTTTCGCTGCGACTGAGTAGGGGATAGATGGGTTCGCCTTGCTCGGTGGTGCGCGACTGTCGACGGCCGCGACGTCTCGAAAGCTTGATCCGCAGGGTGATCGTGCGACCGCGAAAGCCGGCGCGCCGGGCTCGCCGGGCGACCGCTTCCGCGTGAGCGGTGATGGACGAGGCGATCCGATCCGGATCGTCGACGTCGCTCTCGAAGGTTGCTTCTTCGCCGATGGACCTGGGAGCTCGCGAGCTTTCGACGGGCCGGTCGTCGATGCCACGAGCTCGCCGCGCGAGCTCCTCCGCTCGATCTCCCACGACGGCGCGGAGTCGGGCGGGGGTCGCTCGGGCGATATCCCCGATCAGGCGCAAGCCGTGCTGCACGAGGAGTTTTTCGGTCTGAGGTCCAATGCCCCACAGCTTGCGGACGGATAGCGGAGCCAAGAGCGCCTCGACTTCCTCCGAGTGGACCAACGAAAGTCCGTCGGGTTTGCAGAGGCCGCAGGCGAGTTTGGCAACGAGCTTGTTCGGACCGATCCCGACGGACACCACGAGCTCGGTTTCCTCGTAGACTCGGCGCTTGATGCGTTGGCCGATTTCCCAAGGATCTCCGAACAGCCCGAGGGAGCCGGTGATGTCGAGGAACGCCTCGTCCAGCGCCAGGGGTTCGATCTGGTCGGTGACTTCGGCGAAAACCCGCCGCACCTGGGCGCTCACGCGGGAGTACTTCTGCATGTCGCCTCCCACGAAGATCCCCTGGGGACAGAGCTCTCGGGCGCGAAAACCCGGCATCGCCGAACGAACGCCGAACTCGCGAGCCTCGTAGGAGGCTGCGGAGACCACGCCACGCGGCGAGTTGGCTCCGACGATCACCGGTTTGCCGCGGAACTCCGGATGATCTCGCTGCTCCACCGACGCGTAGAACGCGTCCATGTCGGCGTGCAGGATCCAACGGGTCACACTCGAGGGGTACCAGAGCTCGGGTCGCCGCGCAGCGCCTCTACCACGCGGAGGAAATTGGCCCCGAGAATCTTCTGGATCGCCTCGGTGCGAAAACCCCGGCGCAGCATGATGTCCACGAGGCGTGGCAGCTCGAGGCAGGTGGGCATGTCGCGGGGCGTGAAGATGGCGCCGTCCCAATCGCTCCCCAGAGAGGCGTGGTCCTCGCCGATGACCCGCACCACGTGCTCGAGGTGGTCGACCACCGTTTCCGCTCGGCCAAAAAAAGCCGGATCGCCCAGGAACGGTGCGTGGTACATGATGCCGACCGTGCCTCCGCTGGCCGCGACGGCCCGAAGCTGTGCGTCGTCGATGTTGCGCCAGTGCTCGTGGACTCCACAGACACCCGTGTGAGTGACCAGGAGGGGGAGGGAGCGGTCGTGGACCGCGACCGCGTCCCAAAACCCTCGGCGCGAGACGTGCGCGAGATCCACCCCGATTCGAAGCTCGTTCAGGCGCTCGACGAACTCACAACCAAAACGACTGAGCCCATCGTCGACGAGCCCGCGAGCCGGCGCGCTCGTGCGGCCAATGCGGGAGTTCGTGAGGTGCAGCAAAGTGATGCGCACGACCCAATCCGCGCACCGGGAAAGCTCGTCGAGCCCCGCGTCAAAGGCGTTACCACCTTGAATGCCGATGAAGGCGCCGTGCTTGCCCCGGCTTCGCGCAGCCCGATAGTCCGCTGCGCTCCGCACGACTGCATAGTGCTCCTCGGCGTCGGCGAACAGGTCCCGCAGCTGGCGCAAGCTCTCGGAGAACGCTTCGGGACGATCTTCTCGCGGGCGGGCCGGATTGGTCGTGATGATCCACGTGCCGCCGGTGACCCCCGCCTCGAGCAGGCGCGGAAAGTCCGCTTGACCGAAGAGAAGCGCCCGTGACAGCCCCGGTCCGTGACGACGACGGAGGTCGTAGCCCACGCTTCGATGGAAGCTGAACGACTCGATGTGGAGGTCAATGACGTCGGAGGCGAGGTAGAGCTCCGAAGCCTCTCGAGAAATCCCGAGGCCTTCGACTTGGGATTCGACCGAGGGGGGCGACCAGGGGCCGAGCGCAGTCACGACATGCATGGCAACACCGACCGCGACGAGAGGAAAGCAAAACGGCAGGGCGGCGCTCCGGCTTCGCCGGCGGTACTTCGCCGACGGAAAGACGCTCCGACTCTCCCGGTCGAATGGGCCGCTGGAAGGCCGGCCCACGAGGGGCGGCCAGGTTCGGTTGGCCGCCCGCTTGCTCAGCCCCTCAGATCCCCTTCGGGACGCTGTCGAGATTCACTTCGCCCAACGCGTAGCGGATGAGCGCGCTGCGATTCGCTTTCGTCATGCCGCGCGCTTTGAGCGCGTCGACCATGTCGTCGAGGCGGGCCAGGTCCTTCGTGTACATCGAGATGCAGATCACCTTGTAGTGAGTCGGCTTCTCGGCCTTTCGGCGGGGTGCATCGGCGTCGCCTTCCGAGGCCGGGTAGTAGCTCGACGACAGCATGTCGTTCGAGTTCAGCACCTTCGCGGTCGCCTGCTGGTAGTCCGTCTGATCGCTCATCATGCCTCCTCGGGGCTGAGCCAACAGCGGCTCGCCTCCCGCGCAAGTGAGAACTCGGATGTCACGGGTGACCCGGCTGGGCCAAGTTTGTGGGCCGAGAGTCGCCGCTTCGACTCGAGCCGTTTCGCGGAAAACCCGAGGCAGCGACCTCGGTGCGCAGGAACAAAGCGAGGCCAAAGGCCGACACGCGGAAAACCGCCGGCGAGCAAGCCCCATTGCGAGCCGCCGGATTTTTCTGGCGGACTGTGGGGTGAGCAACTGTCTTGACCCGGGGGGCAGGGCCGCCCCCCAAGTCACAACAGACCTCACAGCTCGGAACCAACCGAGGCACGCGAAGGCGAAGCCCGCAGGGCGCAGCCTGAGGAGTGACGAGGCCGCCGCAGCACCGCCGCCGACCATGTGGGAGGCGCCGGAGCGCAGCGGGACCGTGGGGTGAGGAGCCCGAATTCACTTCGGGCGACGAGGGGGGCGGGTCGGCCCCCCTGAAAAATCAGCCGAGCCAGGTTCACTTCCGGTGGCTCGGAGTGAGTCGTCGCGGGCCCGGGGCGAGGATCGCACTTCGGATGAAGGCGGGACGGTGGCCGGCCGTGTCTTGCAGAGGGCAGTGTCGATGGCGTCGGCCACGGCTCGCGCGCCGCTCGCCTTCGAAACGAATTCTCCGAGAAGGCGCGCCGCCTGCTGCTCTTCAGAGTCGGTGGTACCCGAGAAAAAAACCACGGGAGACCGGGCGGTCGCCTCGAACAGTGCTCGCGCCACTTCGAGGCCGCTGCCGTCCGGCAGATGGAGGTCGAGGACGAGGGCGTCGAAGGTCTCCGGACGGGCAGTGGCACCGGTCTTGGTTGACTCCACGATGACCCGGTACCCGCGCGCCTTGAGTCGTCGTCGCACGACGTGCGCGACGGTTCGGTCGTCTTCCACGACCAGAATGAGTGGGGCGGGGTCGGGGGTCATGGTCGAGATCCCAAAAGCCGCGTTAGTGGTTTCGGCATGCGCAGCCTAGCAGTTTTCGTCGGCCGACCGTTCGGCTTTCTCCGGGGCTCGGGGGGTGGAAGCTTGCCAAGGAGTTTCGGCGCCGAGAGCTGCAATCGTCAACGCTACGGCCATCAGGGGCAGGTCGGGCGCCCGCGAAGCGAGCAGTGACAGGCACACGACGGTACGGAGTCGCGGCGACGACGAGCGATCGAGGAGCGCCCAGGCTGCGCCCCCAAGCGCAAGAACGTTGACGAAGTGAACCCCGGCCTCGGGCACGAAGGGCAGTGGGGGGCGGTTCAGGGTGCTCAGACTGCGAGCGACGAGAACCTGCCACGAGGGGCTGGCAGCCGTGCTTTGAACGGCGATCCACGCCAGAAGGAGTGCGATGGCTAGAAACGCCCGCATCGAGAGTCGGGAGCGTCCGCTGCTTCGGGCCAGAGGCCAGAGGGCGAAGACCACGAGCGCGAGGTTCAACGCCCACGCCAGGGTGGCGAGCCCGGCAGCGTACGGACGCTCGACGACGACGAGTGGGTCTTGGGCGAACCACGCCACGAGTCGACTCAGACCCGAGGTCGTCGCGACGAGCCCGGCGAGGATGAGAAGTCGGCCTTCCAGATCGCGCCCTCGGAAGATCGAAACGCTGCCGGACGTGAGCGCCAAGAGCGCCGCGGAACCGGTCATCGCGAGAGTGGCCCCCGGTGGCAGGCTGTCCACCGTGGCGTTCATCAACAGCGTGAGCGTCACCGCGCTCAGCGGGATGCTGATGGCTCGGATGAACGGGCTGACCTGACGAGACCGCAACAGAGTGATCTCGAGGTGCACCACCAAGGGCATACTGAGCAACCCGCTCGCTTGAGATAGAAACGCGGACAGTCCCGCCACGAAGTCGATGAACTTCGAGATCCCACTGAGTGTTCCGCGCAGGCCTGGCGACAGCACGAGGGCGAGGACCATGCTCGCGAAGGTCAGGGTCGCCCAGCCGAGCATGGCACCGGGTGGCACGTGCACGAACCCGCTCGAGGGGCTGCTGCGTTCAGGCCCTGACGCTCCGCCCTCCGGAACCGAGGGCGACTCCTGGGTGTGGGCCTCGGGAGGCGAGTCCCCGTGATCGCCGTCGCCGGCTCGACCAACGCCGTCTGCGCTGCTCGTCACCGTCGCCTCAGCCGTCGCGCTGCGATCGTTTCTTTGGTCCGGAGGTTCCCCGGTCGAGCGCCCCACTGCGTTCCTCAGTACCCTTGTGCTCGTCATCGTAGGGAGGGCGCTTGGGCGGAGCAACCGGTGGCGGAGCCGAATCGGGTTTTGCTTTGAGCAGGTAGGGCCGGGCGAAATACGTCGAGCACGCGTAGTACGGGCGCCGGTGGAACTCCCAGTGGAGATACACGTTGCCGTCCGGCGACACGATGACCTCCGGTGGCGGTCCGAACGGTGAAGAGCGCTGCACGGAGTCCAGCGCTCCGACGTCGAATGCGGTGACGCCGCTCGATTTGGTCACGCCCATGCGCACGATGCGGCCGTCCTCCTTGCTCAAGACGATTTCGAGGTGGGTGCTCATCTCCTCCCGGTTGAGCGGATGGTCCTTCGGCACCAGGTCGAGTGACGCCAAGAACTTGTCGGCAAAGACCGGATGGAGACGCTGGTGAATGGCGTTCAGGTAGCGTGCGAAGGGGACGCGAGCCGCATTGAGGGCCGTCTGGTTCCCGGGCTTCACGCTCGCCACGTAGTTTTCGATCGAGGCGCGCCAGCGCTCGAGGCCCATCGACTTCCAGGAGCCGCGGTGTGCGCTGCGGCGCCGTTCGCCGTCGAGCCGACGTTCGCGGGCCAGCTGATCCACCCCCACGGCGGAGACGGACAGGTCGGGGCTCAGGTTCAGGTTGATCCCGCTCTTGGTCACGCCGGAAGCTCCCAGGCCGAGGAGATCCGTCGGGCGACCCCGGCGCTCGGGCAATGCGCGCCGCGCCCTGAGGCGCTCGCGGAGTTCCTGCTCGCGCTGCATCGTCCACCTTCCCGCTCCGAGATGGTGCACCTCGGGCGAAGCCTCTTGCGCGGTCTGCGCCTTCTGGGCGACCTGGCGTCGCTGGTTTTCCGCACTGGGTGGAGGCGGAGCGTTCTGTGCGCTCCGCGCGCGCTGAGCCTGTGACTCAGGGCCGGTTCGACCGTTCACCGAGGGTGGCGTCGTGGCAGCAGGCCTCGGTTTCTCGCCGGACGTGTCGCCCGGTGTCCGATCCGGATCGCCCGGCGCGTCGTCGCTCTGGGCGACCCGGGACTCTTCGGAATTGCCGGGGTTCGAGTCGGAGCCGATGAAATGCCCGCCCGGTGTGGGCTCGGCGGAGTCTTGGTCGGTCGAGGTGATCTGGGCGCGGGTTTCCTCGTCGACGTGGTTCGCGTCGTCCGCGATGTACTTCGCGTCGGGGTTGTCTTCCTGATCCTTGTTTTCGACGTGCTGGCGGACCGCCACGCGATTCGGGATCTTGAGCTGCTGGATGTCGGGAGACTCTTTCTTCTCCTCGGCCTTTTCGGGCTTCTTTTCCTCGACCTTCTTCTGCTCCGGCTTCTTTTCCTGCTTCGCCTTCTCCTCTTCCTCGCGCTTCTTCCGCTCGAGCAGCTCTTCCGGAGTCAACTCGTCGTCGTCCTCCGGCGATTCCTCGGATTCCTCGTCGGGGGTCTCGACGGGTGGCGAGGGCTCGATCGCGATCTCATCCGCGAGCTCCTCTTCGTCGAGGAGCGAGACTTCCACCGGGGCAGCATGGAGACGCACGTGTCTCCGAACATCTCGGGCGAAATCCCGGATGTCGAAGGTTTCCTCGATTACCTTCGAGGCTTCGTGAGCCCCGCCTCCCCAGAACGCGTGCACCACGAGGGCGGTTGCGACCCAGAGGAAGAGCGGGATGTGCGGTTCGCGGGACATCTCCTCTAGAGCAAGGTGTCGAAGCGCTCGACCCTTCGCCCAGCGGGGCCCAGTGCTGCGGTGAGTTGGCCTTCATGAAGGCCACAGCGCAAGGCCGGATTAGGCTAACACCCGGCCTCAGGTCCAGCAATTGAGTGTGATGAAACGTAGGCCATCGGCAATGTATTTCGCCGACGCGGTGGCCTTTTGGTGCGAAAGTTCAGTGGGTTCGGGACACTTCGGCGTTGGACGCCTCCGGTGAAGTCTGTCCCCCGAGCACGGTGAACGGACGAGTGTCCGGACCGGCAAACGCAACCTCACATCTTGGAGAAGGCGTCGAAGTTCTCGGCGATTTCCTCCGGGGTCCAGATTCCTCCCGCGGCCTCCTTGAGTTGACCGTCGCTTTCGGCGAGCGCCATCACGCTCAAGCGGCCTCCCGCCACACCGATGACGGTTCCGGTGACCTCCGCTCCCAGCCGGCTGGCCAAGAACAGGTGCACGGGGGCCACGTGCTCCGGCTGCATCGTGTCGCCCGCCTTTTCGAACATGGGGAGATCTTCGGTCAGACGCGTCTTGGCGATGGGGGCCACGGCATTGACGGTGATATCGAAGCGCTGAAGTTCGATCGACGCCGTTCGCGAGAGGCCATAGACGCCCGCCTTTGCCGCGGCCTCGTTTGCCTGCCCCAGGTTTCCGAGGAGGCCCGCGACGCTGGTCGTGTTGATGATGCGGCCACCACGGCGTTGGGACTTCATCTGCTTTGCAGCGGCCTGAGTCCCGAGAAACGTGCCCTTCAGGTCGACATCGAGCACGGCGTCCCAGTCTTCGAGTGACAGGTTCGCGAGAGATTTGTCGCGACCGATGCCCGCGTTGTTCACCCAGACGTCGATCGCACCGAAAGCCTCGACGGCTTCGGATACCAAGCGATCGATGCTCGCCGGATCGCTGACGGAGCCGTCGTTCGAGATGGCTTCGCCGCCAGCGTCGCGAATTGCTTGCGCAACCGCCGCGGCGATCGTCGGATCGGAACCGCGGCCCTCGCGATCGCAACCGAGGTCATTTACGACGACTCGCGCACCGTGCCCCGCGAAACAGTGGGCCACGGCGCGGCCGATGCCTCGTCCGGCGCCGGTGACGACAGCGACCTTGCCTTCGAGGAGCTTCTCCGTGTTCGCCATGGGCGTCCCCATAGCATGCGGGGTCGGAGTCAAAAGACGGATCGAGCCGAACGGAACCCGTGAACGGCGCGCGCGACCGCCCGCGCCGAAGCGCCGGCGCTCCCGATCTCGGCGCCGCCTTCGATGATGCCGAGGATGTTGATGCCCGTGCGAGTGACGTTCGAGGGGGTCCAGACGATGAAGCCGCAGTCCGTGCCCCAGTCTCCGAAAGGCGGCTCGAAGTTCTGGCCGTGATCGAACTGAAGGTTGTTCAGGGTGGTTTCGTTCACGTTGATGTTCGACCCGCGCCAAACCACGCGGTCGGCGAGCGATTTTGCTCCAGACATGCGTCATCGGTCCGTTGCCTGAGTCGGAATGACACGTCCATGGCAGCGACCCTATCGGCTTGCATCGACCCTCGCGCTTCTGCTGCTCGTGAGTTGTGGGAGCGACCCCCCGTCGAAGACCTGCACCACGGGAACCTGCTCGGAAACGTGCGGTGAAGGTGGATGCAGCCTGTCGTGCGAAGAAGCGGCTGATTGCAAAGGAGATTGCGCAGGGGGTGACTGCCGCTATCAATGCGTTGGTGAGACCGACTGCGACGTGACGTGCTCCGGTGGGGGATGCGAGATGACGTGCAGTGATGCGGCGGACTGCGTACTGAACTGCCCTGGTGGAGGTTGCAGCTTCTCTTGCGAGGCGACGGCCGACTGCACGGGAACCTGCTCACCCGACGACTGCACGGGCAACGGGTTCGGAGGCTGAGCCCGTCGCTACGCGACTCTGGGCGCTCGCTGCGGCACCCGGCGCGAGCTGCTGCGTTTGGCCGAGTGGAGCGTGCGCGACCTGCTGGTTTCGGAAGGGCAGCGCGCAGCGTTCTTCACGGGAAGAGAGTCATCCAAACAACGAGAGCGCTCGCTCGTCGACTTTCAAGACGACCCCGCGGTATCGGTGTTGTTCTTGAGCGATGCCGGCGGCACGGGTTTGAACCTGCAGCGCGCGCCCAGCTGCTGCGTCAACCTCGAGCTGCCGTGGAATCCGGCGGTCCTCGAGCAGCGCATTGCGCGCATCTACCGGCTCGGACAGGAGCGTCCCATCGACGTGTTCAACTTGGTGACGGAAGAGGGGATCGAGGCCCGCATCGCCGGTCTGATCGCCCAGAAGCAGGCGGTCTTCTCCACCCTGTTCGACGGCACCTCCGAGGAAGTTCGCTTCGATGGCGACGCCTCGTTCCTGGAAGGCGTGAAGAAGCTGGTGGAGCCGGTCGTACCTCCCGTGCCACTGCACGAAGAGGATGAGGACGATGCGGACGCTGACCTGCTCGCCCCACCGGACTCACTAGCGACGGCAGACACGACCCCGAACGAAGCCACGAGCGCGGAGTCAGCCGTCACTTCGACGGCCACGGTTCTCCCCGAAACGCAGGTCGGAACCCTGCTCTCGGGCCTGGCAATCCAGCACAGCCCCGATGGCGGTGTGCGCGTGGAAGCGCCCGCCGAGGTGGCCGTTCCTCTCGCCGAATTCCTCGAGTCGCTGGCGCGCTCGTTGCGCACATGAAGCGGGCGTTCACTTATGCCCCGCGCACCGACGTGCTACTGGCCGGGCCATGAACGTACACGCGCGGACGGGCGTCGGGGCTTTCACCCTCGCGCTGTGTATCCTCGGTTTCGGTTGTGAAAGCACCGTCAGCTCCCCGGGGAAGAGGGAAACCGCGGGCGGCATGGCAGGCGCCGAGTCCAACGAAGGCGGCACGGGTGGCGACTCGACCACCGGAAGCGGTGGCTTGGGCGGGGCACCGGTGGGCTCCGGGGGCACCAGTCAATCCGGCGGCGCCAGTCAATCCGGCGGCACGGGCGGCGATCCGCCTCTCGACTGCGGCACGCAGGTCGACTGTGGCGGGAACTGCGTCGACATCGCGACGTCCCCCGAACACTGCGGTCGGTGTGAGCACACTTGCGGCGGTGGCGAGTGCAGCAAAGGGCGCTGCCAACCGATGGTCGTTCACGCCCTCGAACAGGGAACCGTGGATGCACTGGGAGTTGGCGACACCAACGTCTACTTCTCGACCACGGTCGACGATACGACGCACCCGCTTCTGAGTTGCCCCAAGACGGGCTGCACGCTCGCCCCTCGGCAACTCGACTCGCGATACTGGGGCATCGAAGCCATCGCGCACGCGAACGACACCGTCGTGTTCCTCTCGGCCCCCACCCAATCCACCTATCGACCTGCTCTCTATGCCTGCCCGGAGTCCGGCTGCAACAATCCGAGCTCCGTCCATTCGCAGGGCCTTTCGGGCTACGAGTATCGCCTGGTCGCCCAGGGGAGCTCCGTGTGGTTCGACGGTTTTCAGAGCGGCCTCGGGTGGATCGACTGCGCAAACGGCGAGGCGACCGTCGGTGGCACGCTCGGGGTGAAGGGAACCCACGGATCCGACGCGAGCGCGTCCGAGGTGTTCTTCGTCTCGAGTGCATCGAGCGGGTCTCAGCCCGCGCGCTGTGACAAGGCGGATGGGCCCTGTACACCGACGCTCCTCGACGACGGCGACTGGGGCGACGTGAGCGAGCTCCAAGAGTACGACGGCAAGCTGTATTTCGTCTGGCCCGGTCGCGAAGATTTCTTCGAGGGTCAGCTGCGCGTCTGCAACCTCGACGACGGTTGTGCGAGCCCCGTGGAATTGGCCGATGGTCTCGACTGGAACACCTGGCTCCACGTCGACTTCAGCGGGATCTATTGGCTCCGCAAGAGCGATCACAGGTTCCAGCGGTGTAGCCTCGACGATTGCCAAGGGGGCGCCCAAGACTGGTTCACCCCGACCGGCATCCCCACGTGGCCCCAAGCCGACGAGGATTTCGTCTACTGGGCGCAAGGAGCCACCGTCTACCGCATCGCGAAGTAAGGGCCCGCGCGACGGGTCCCCCTCATGCAAGGAGTTCCCGGCGAAAAGCTCGTGCGATCGGCGCCGACCCACGCCGCAGGGTGACGGGCGGGGTGCGTTCCCGTAGTCTCCGCCGCCATGTCCGCTCCGGTCTCGAAAGACGATGGGTCGCGCCGCATTCTCGTGACCAGCGCGCTTCCGTACGCCAATGGTCACATCCACATCGGTCACCTGGTGGAGTACCTCCAGACCGACATCTGGGTGAGGTACCAAAAGGCTCGCGGCAACCAGGCGATCTACATCTGTGCCGACGACACGCACGGCACGGCGATCATGATCCGTGCGCAGCAGGAGGGACGAAGCGAGGCCGAGCTGATCGGGGAAATGCAGAAAGCCCACGAGGCAGACTTCGCGCGCTTTCAGATCGAGTTCGACAACTACGGCAGCACGAACTCGCCCGAGAACGAGGCGCTGGGTCGCGAGATCTGGGGAGCGCTTCGCAAGCAGAATCTCGTGGCCGAACGGGACGTGACCCAACTCTTCGATCCGAAGGCCGGCGTGTTTTTGGCCGATCGCTTCGTCAAGGGGACCTGCCCGAAGTGTGGCGCTCCGGATCAGTATGGGGACTCGTGTGAAAAGTGTGGTGCGGCCTACGCCGCCACCGATCTGAAGGACCCCTACAGCACGCTGAGCGGGGCTCGACCCGAGGTGAAAACTGCCCCCCACTACTTCGTGGAAATCGAGCAACTGCACGACTTCCTCGACGAATGGACCCAGAGCGGCCGGCACCTGCAGCCCGAGATCGCGAACTACCTCAAAGGGCACTTCTTGGCGGAGCCCTTGCGCGACTGGGACGTGTCACGGCCGGCGCCGTACTTCGGCTTCGAGATCCCGGATGCGCCGGGCCATTATTGGTACGTGTGGTTCGATGCGCCGATCGGCTACATGGCGTCCACCAAGCAGTGGTGTGAAAAGCACGGTGAGAACTTCAACGACTGGTGGAAGTCGAGCGAAGTGGAAATCCATCACTTCATCGGCAAAGACATCACCTACTTTCACACCCTGTTCTGGCCGGCGATGCTGAAGAGCTCGGGCTTTTCCCTGCCAACCCGAGTGCAGGTGCACGGCTTCCTCACCGTCAATGGCGAGAAGATGAGCAAGTCGAAGGGCACGATGGTGCGTGCTTCCACCTACCTCGAGCACCTCGATCCGGCGTATCTCCGGTATTTCTACGCAAGCAAGCTCACGGCCAAGGTTGACGATCTCGACCTCAACCTCGAAGACTTCGCCGCCAAGGTGAACTCGGACGTCGTGGGGAAGGTTGTGAACCTTGCGAGCCGCACCGCCCGTTTCGTCCCCCACTTGGCTGCGACCTACCCCGACGACGAAGGACTCTTCGCCGCCGGAGTCGAGCGAGGCGCCGAGATTGCCGGTGCCTACGAGTCGCGCGACTACGCCAAGGCGATGCGTGCAATCATGGCGCTTGCCGATGGCGCGAACGAATACATCGATCGCAAAGAGCCCTGGAAGCTGAAGAAGGACGCCGAGAAGGCCGAAGAGTTGGTGCGGGTCTGCACGGTGGCGCTCAACCTCTATCGGCAAATCGTGGTCTACCTGGCGCCGGTACTCCCATCACTCGCTGCGGACAGCGCCGCCTTCCTCAATGCGCCCTGCGACCGCTGGGAGCACGCCGGTCAGCATTTGCTGGGCAGCGAAGTGAGCAAATTCAAGCACCTCATGCAGCGCGTGGATCAGAAGAAGGTCGCTGCCGTCATCGAAGCCAGCATGGATCTCACGCAGGAGCTCGATCGCGGTAGCGAACCAACCTTCGACGATGGCGCGGAGGCCCTCGAGGCCGAACCGCTCGCCGACACGTGCACCATCGACGACTTCGGCAAGATGGATCTGCGTGTGGCGCGTGTGGTGAAAGCCGAATCACTGAAAGAAGCGAAGAAGCTCCTCAAGCTCACGGTGAGTCTCGGCGGCGACGACCGACGGACCGTGTTCGCCGGGATCAAATCCGCGTACGAACCGGAGGACCTCGTCGGCCGTCTCGTGGTGATCGTAGCCAACCTCGCTCCGCGAAAGATGAAGTTCGGCACCAGCGAGGGCATGGTGATCTGCGCCGGCAGCGGCGGCTCCGATCTGTTCGTGCTGTCTCCCGACTCGGGAGCGAAGCCCGGACAGCGGGTGCACTGAATCGTGAGCCCGTGCGCGCTTCGTTCGCGTGCTCGGCCTCAGTTCGACGGCGGCACGCAGGCTTTGATGCCGTTCTTTCCGCTCGGGTCGACGAAGTTGATGTTCGAGGAGCAGTTCGACTCGGCATCGACCGGGCGGTTCACGTTGCACTGCGCTTTGTCGGTGCAGATGCGGAAGCAGTAGTTTTCACCGTCGTCGTGCGCGACGCACGCGGACGCCTCGGGACAGTCGAGGTCGGTGGTGCAGCCGGTGAG
Source organism: Polyangiaceae bacterium (assembly GCA_050289625.1). Classification (GTDB taxonomy): domain Bacteria; phylum Myxococcota_A; class Polyangia; order Polyangiales; family Polyangiaceae; genus NIC37A-2. The sequence goes on from JBNKGC010000005.1 coordinate 33,333, forward strand.
TCCGCAATAGCCGCCTTTGAATTGCTGAAGGCACATCGCTTCCTCGACGCAGCCCATGTCGTTCTCACATGCGGCTCCTACGCCAATCCGATCGGCTTCGCTGAGGTCGTCGTCGTCGTCGCTGCAAGCGGCGAGGGGCAGTCCCAAGAACAGGAGGAGCAAGAGTCGCTTCATGGGATGAGCGTATCCGGCTTTCGGTGCTCAGACCACCGCTGGCCAGTGCGCTGTGGCCAAGATGCCTCTCTGTTGCGACTCACATTCGCGTTGCAGGTGCGACAGGCGATGTGAAGTGCTGCCTGCGCGGTGTCGTTGTGCGAGATGCGTCGTCAGTGCGGGTGAGTTTTCGGGAGACGCTCGGAGGTGATGTAGGTCGGAGTCGCCAGATATTGGCGGCCTGTTAGCAAAGATGTTTTGGTCAGGAAGTGATCTGAACTCGACGGCCATCGAGCCCGCCTTGGTCGCGAACATCAGCTATCACTGACACGGCTGCGTGAGCTCTTCTTTTACGTGCCCACGACAGCCGTGGGGCACGTAGCGAATCGTGTGCTCCGTCCCGGCAGAACGTCTCATTGGCGGCATGGAAAGGACGATCTCGGGCTCGTCCCAAGGGACGACGATGAGAGCCATTCGCGGCTGCGCGGAGCTGGCGAAAGCCATCTTGAGTGGTGCCCTGTCCCTTTACAAATGCCAATGAGTCATCCGTGTAGGCGACCGTTGTCTACTGTCGGGAAAACACCTTGCCATGAAAGACACCGGTGCCCGAGCAGAGCGGTCGGTGAGGGCAGCCTGCTTTAGGCGGTTTTTGCAATCGGATTTCGTGTCTCGGTCCTGTTTGTTTTGCATCACAAAGTGCGAACACTGGCCGTTCGATGACACTGGCGGTTCCATGACGAAGTGAAGCGCTTCCGAGTCGATCGGTTTCTGGAGTCGATGACAAAACCCGGACGCCGAAGCCACTCATGGTCGAGGGGCGCGAACAGCGCTCTTCCTGTCTTACATCGTAGGAGAAGGACACCGTGAAACTGTCTCGCTTCATTTCGCTAGGCGCCCTCGTGGGCCTGTCTGTCACACCCCTCGCCTCTTGTAGCGACGAGGACAAACCAGAAGCCGGCAGTCTTGGCGGTTCGTGCGATCCGTCCGCGAGCTCCCCCTGCAAGGATGACCTCGAGTGCACGAGTGCGGAGGGCGGTGGCAACGTGTGCACCCATCGACCGGGCGCCGGATGTGATCCGGACGACGCCGATCTGAAAAATGGAGGGTGTTCGACGGAGGCTGTGTGCGAGTCGCCGCCCTCCGGAGCAGGCGGCGCTTCAGGGGAGCCCATCTGTCAGACGACCGAAGGAGGTGTTTGTGACCCGGATGAGGCGTTCTGCGCGGAAGGCCTCACCTGTGCCGAAGTCGAAAACGGTGAGCATCGTTGTTTTGCTCGGGTCGTGATGCGCGGCGACGTCACCGACACGACCGACGGTGCTGGCATCGAGGCCGCCCAGGTGATCGCCATCGACGAGGAAGGCGTCGCGGTTTCCGACGTGGCGGTGACCAACGTGGATGGGAACTACGAGCTCGACGTTCCTGTCTTGCGCACCGAGGACGGTACGCCCGTGGACGCGAGCTTCACGCTCCGCGGTTCGGCTCAGGACTACCAACCCTTCCCCGAGGGGGTACGAGTCGCCCTTCCCATCGAGGTCTCCGGGGCGGTCCAGGAGGACGGTATCTACGTCCTGGACAGCTCGCTCACCGACATTGGGCTGATTCCGCTCGAAGCGGGTGATCGAACGATGATCTCCGGGCAGATCACCGCGCTCGAAGGCGACGCGGCGGGAGAGGTGGGAGGCGTTCTGGTCGTCGCCACTGGAGACGCCGGCTCGTTCAGCGCCATCACCGACAGCAGCGGAAACTATACGATCTTCAACGTGCCGGACGGCGAATACGACATTCGAGCGTACGCGGCGGACATCCAAGTCGAGACGGGTGGGGCCTCGGTCGCGGGCGAGCCCGTGAGCGACGTCAACCTCGCTCAGGCCGAGGGAGACAACGCGACCGTGAACGGCAACGTTCAGATCGTCAACGCGCCTGGAGGCTCGCAGACGAGTGTCATCTTGGTCGTCGAGGACACGTTCGATCCGAACGTCGCGCGGGGGGAGGTGCCGCGTGGCCTCCGAGCGCCGCGCACGGGCGCGCCGAACGTCAACGGCGACTTTACCATCGAAGGCGTGCCGGTCGGGCGCTACGTGGTGCTCGCCGCTTACGAAAACGACGATCTGGTCCGAGACCCCGACACCAACATCGCGGGGACGGACTTCGTGACTCTCGAGGTGACGGAGGGTGACACGACGATCGATATCGCCGATTCGTTCAAGGTGACCGAAGCCCTCGCCACGGTGAGCCCCGGAGCAGATGCTGCGGAGGCGGTCGATTCGAAACCCATGCTCGAGTGGGCGGATGACAGCAGTGAAGACTGGTACGACGTGCGCGTGTTCGACAGCTTCGGAAACGAGGTCTGGGCCGAGCTCATGCTTCCGGGGGTGAGCGGTAGCGACACCGTGACCGTCCAGTACGACGGCCCGCTGGAGCCCGGCATGTACTATCAGTTCCGTGTGAGCTCCTGGCGACAGCCTGGCGGAGGCGAGGCCGCGCCCATCTCCATGACTGAAGACCTGCGGGGAGTGTTCTATCTGCCAGCTCCCTGACGGGACCTGCCGGGCTGGTCACCGGCATCCCGACGCCCTCGGCGCGAAACGCGCCGAGGGCGTTTTCCTTTGCGCTGGGGCTCGGTTGCAGCGAGAGGCGCGGGCGCGACCAAAAGGGAGCGCACTTCGAAGCACTCGCCTCCGAGAGCGGGATGGGGCCGACATCGGCGGCGCCGTGGCAATGGCGCACGCCGCTCACTGGAGGCGTGGGAGCCGTCCGCGTGCCGCGCTTACTTCGTCGCCGAGTCGTCGAGGGTGCGATCGATCTTGTGGCGGTGCGCGGAATGCGGATACGCCTGGTCGAATCGGTCGGCGCGAGCGCGGGCCGCCTCGAGCGAGCCGAGGCGCTTCATGGCGTCGATCGCCAAGACCTCGCGCTCCTGGGTGAGAGCACCTGACGGGTAGAGGGCACGGTGGCGCTCGGTGAGCGCGAGGGCCTTCCGTGGATCGCTTGAGAGGGCACTCTGGGCGGCCTGAAGCAGACTCACCTCGGACGGCTTTGGGGCAGCCGCAGTACGCGTTGGGGCTTCCTGCGGGGAGGTTCTCGGGTCCGCCGCGGCCGGAGGCGTGTCGTTCGACACGCTGGACTCAGGCGCGAGCTGCGCCGTTTCGGCGACCGAGTTGACCGAACGCACGGAGGGCAGGGCCACCGGTGCCTGCGCCTTCTGGACCACTTGGACCGTAGGCGCGCGGTCGCGGGGTTGGTTCGTCACGGCGAGCGTCGCGACGCCGCCACCCAGGGCGAGTGCGCCAACCACCAGCAGAGGCTTGAGAAGGGCGATGGTGCCGGCCCCCGCGAGGGCTGGACCGAGCTTGGTCGCAACCGCCGCGATTTGTTGCCGGCTCGGTTCGACTTCCTTTGCTGCTCCCAGCATGGCGCGCAGCTCGGGTGGAGCGTTGCCGGCGGCGTCAACCCAGCGGATCGGATCCTGCGAGCTCATTGCGCAGCCTCGCTGGGGCGCAACGCTTCCGCCAACTGCTTGCGAGCAGCGTGCAGGCGCGAATAGGCCGTTTGCAGAGGGCACCCTACGGCGATGGCTACCTCTTTCATCGGAAGCTCCTCGATTTCGTACAGGACGAAGACCTCACGCTTGAGCGGATCGAGTTCGTCGAGGAGAGCCAGTAGCTTCTTTCGCAGCCGAGAGCGTTCGAGGTTCGTGTCCTGGCCTGCTGGGAGCTCCGCGTCGGGAACCTCTTCGGTTGGCTGCTCACGCCGCACATAGGCGCGGCGGCGGTAGTCCGAAGCCGTTCGAATGCAGATTCCGTACACCCAGGTGCGAACCGTCGAGCGCCCCTGAAACTCTTTCCACTTTCGCCCGACGATGAGGAAAACCTCGTGGCACTGATCCTCGAGATCCGCTTCCCGGACCCCGAGGTGTCGAAGACTGCGCCAGACGAACCGAACATTTTCCCGATACAGGTGGTCAAATTCCGACGAGCCGTCTCGTCCGGGAGCCATCCCGAACGTTTGGACCTCGAGGGTCTCACCTGCACTTGGTCTGTGGGCCACGAACCTCGACGTTATCACTTCGAACGCACTTCGACCCCCACCTCGACTGAAAACGTCACGATGGGCCTTCGATATAGCTCGGTTCGACTGCTGTCGGCCTCGACGACGTGGAAGCGATCGCGAACCAGTGGGGCTCCGATCTCGCCTCGCACAAACGCCCACAGTGGCGCCCGAAGTGGCCCGACGAGCTCGAGACTCGCCACGGGTTCGACGAAGGCGCGGAGAGTTTGACCGTTTTCGTCGAAGCCATCCGTCGAGGCAGCTAGCATTCCACCGCGCAGGCCCAGGCACCCGCGGGTTTGTAGGTGGTACGGAGATTGTCCGAAGAGCGGACAGGCCAGCACTCCGAGGGAATGGCTCGACGCCGCGAAAGTGCCGCCACCGTCGAGCTCGGACGAGGTGGGGAGGCTCGAAGACAGATCGACGAGCGCAGGTACGAGCCCTTCGGTTGGGGTGAAGATGGCTCCCAAGCGGAGTCCGGGAGCGATGCCGGGGGTCGCGCCCCAAGCGCCGTAAACGCTCACGCGCGGCAAGAGGATCGCGTGGTGCGATGGACGGGATTCAGGTGCGAAGCTCTCCGAGCTTCGCGGAGGTGGGAGCGGCTCTGGCGGGGGTGGCCCTGCGGGTGGCTCGGATGCTTGGGGCGACGGCGGGAGCGCTGGAGCATGGGCCTCCTGACGGACGTCGGGAGCGTCAAGCATGAGGGAGACGACGAGCGCCAGGGACTCGTCGAGGGAACGACAGCTCTCGCCCTCCACTGAGAGGTCTCGCGAGCCAACGGGATCGCCGGAGGCCCGCTCCAGTTCGAGGCGGGCGCGAAAACCGACCTCTGGAGCCGGCGTCACTTCGCCACGCAGAATCAGACTGGCTCCCTCATCGGTAAAGAGGGTGCGCCCTGCACTCGATTCCACGAGCGCGGTGAGCTCCGCTTTGGAAGCGCAGTTGGAGTTCGCTGGGGTCGTCCACTCCAGTCGCGTGAGCGCGGAGGCGGGCGAGGTGAATGCGAACGCGCCGAGGGCGACGCCCAGTGCCGTCAGGCGGGGAGGGAGGCGGCGTTGGTCCGCCCCAGGGGCGCGATGAAACGAGCCGCGCATCTCAGTTTCCCGCGCCTCCAGCGCTAAGGGGCGCGGTCGAAGAGAGCTGGCATCGGCCTTCGAGCGACCCGAGCACGGGGAGGCAATCCGCTTCATTGCAGCACTCCGCGGAGGTGGCGCAGGGCCCGCCTTCGGAGACGCATGCGCTCAGGGGCTCGTCGCAGCGCAACGTCCCCGAGGCATCGACAACGCAACGTCCGCCATCGCAGCAATCCGCGCTGGTGGCGCACTGGGCGCCTGGCGCAACGCAGGTCCCCCCGAGGGCGTTGCAACGGGGGATGCCGTCGGAATCGAGCTCGCACACGCCTGGGCTATCGGTGCCGTCGCAGCATCGATTCGCCGCTGCGCTGATGCTGCAGGCGTAGTCCGCAAAGTGGCAGACGTTGCCTTGGGGGCTGCAAGCGCGGGCGTTCCGGCAGATCCCGAACTCGGCTCCGAGGGCCCTGTCGCAGGTGACGTTGCCGGCCCCTGCGAGATCTCCGTCGAGCGAGCCCCCGCAGCAGTCGACGTCGTGGCGGCACAGCTCGCCGGTAACGCGACATCCGGAAGCTGGCTGACAAATCGAAACGCCACTCGGTTCGTAGACTTCGCAGAGCCGACTGCAGCAGTCGTTGCAGTCGGAGCAAACCGTGCCGGCGACTCCATTGCAGTTGCTGGCTCCCGGGGGCGCCGTGGCGCAGGTTCCGAGCGATGCGCCGGGCTGCTTCTCGCAGACGCCGGTGCAGCACTGCTCGTCCGCACCGCAGACGTCTCCGGGCTGCGTGCAGAAGGAAGAAGCGAGGGCGCAGGTTCCAGCGTCACACCACCCCGAGCAGCAGTCGTCGCTGGCGCCGCAAGAGTTGCCGGCCGTCGCGCATTGGTCGTTCAAGGCCGAGCACAGACCCGCGTCGCAGCTTCCGCCGCAGCAATCGTCGCCCTTGCTGCAGGTCTGTCCGTCGGAGATGCAGCGCTCACCACAGGTGCCCCCCACGCAGCTGCGTCCGCAGCACTCGATGGCGGAGGCGCAGGAAGCTCCGGCCGTCGCACACTCGGAAAGCACGGAGACGCACTGCCCGAGTGCCGCGTCGCAAAGCCCCGAGCAACAATCCGTGCCACGCGAACAGGCGCCGTTGAGCGGGGCACAGGAATTCGCACCGCCGCTGCCACCGGAGCTGATCTGTCCGCTTTCAGGCGCTCGCCGCGCGAGGTCGACGTCCGAACCCAGCGTTCCGCACGCCACCAACGCGGCGAGCACGCAGGCGGCAAACAAGGCCAAGTTGCGGTAACGAATCATGAAGCGCGTGGCGGGAAGGGGACGCTGGTACGGGACGGGGATAGCCCGAATTGGAGCTCGATGCCCCCCTCCGAGTCGCGGCTTTCGCAGGCCGGGACGAAACGTCGAAAATGACGCGAATCCCAGGGTTCTGCCGGGTCGAGCAGGCGTGGTCCGAGCGGATGGTGGTGGCGCCGAGGGGAAGCAGGACGGAGAGCTCTTCGCGGCGTCGTCATCGAAGGGACGGGGTCGGTGGCTAGGCTGGGTGCAGCGAGGAGCGCGCACCTTCTCGCACTTTATCGAGTCTCATCCGGATAATTTGGCGAGTCCCGAACCACTCACTGCTTGTGATGTCGCGCCCTGAGAATTCGGCTGGAATTACGCGAGTGATCCTTCGCCGAATGGACCGCGCTCACCGGTGTTGGTGCGATTGACCATGGCGCTGGCCACGGGGCCGCACCACCCTGTTGTACTTTTCTAACGCTTCGATCCTTCCGACCGTATTCTCTCCGGAGTGATGATGAACCCAAAACGCCCCCCTCGACTCCTCACTGCGGCCCTCATCGCCATCTCGACCGTAGGTTGGGCTGCGGCCTGTTCCTCGAACGGGGACACCGATGTCGGAACCGACTCTGGCACTGGCAGCACCTCGGGCTCGGGCTCGGGCTCCGGCGCCGATTCCGGTTCGGGTGGCGCGAACAGCTCGGGGGGAGGTCTGAATCTGGGCGATGCAGGTTCGGGAGGCACGGTCATGGGCATGGCGGGGGCCTTCAGCGTCACCGAGGCCGGTGAGTTCTACTGCGGCGACGTGCTCTGCGAGTGCAACGACGGGATCGACAACGACAACGACGGCACGGCCGACGGCTTCGACGTCGAGTGCACCGGCCCCTACGACAATGATGAGAGCAGCTTTGCCACGGGAATTTCCGGCGACAACAAAGACCCCAAGTGGCAGGACTGTTTCTTCGACGGAAATTCGGGTGCAGGTGACGACGGCTGCAAGTACCACACCGAGTGCGCCCTTCCGGATGGAAATCCGCCCGCTGGTGGATGCGACGTCACTCAAGAATGCCTCGATTTCTGTGCCGCCCGCACACCCAACGGCTGCGACTGTTTCGGTTGCTGCGACATCCAGACCGACCAGGGTGTGATCTCCGTGGTGATTTCGGACAGCTGTGACTTCGAGAACATCAACGACACCGATGCCTGTCCGCGCTGCACACGGAGCGATCAGTGCGGCAACGAGTGCGGCGAGTGTGAGCTCTGCCCCGGCAAGACCGAGCTCCCGGCTAGTTGCAACACGGGGACCGGTGGTTCGAGCGGAACCGGCGGCTCCGGTAGCGGTGGTTCCGGAACCGGTGGTTCCGGAACCGGTGGTTCCCCCGGATACACCTGCGACAATGGGGAAACCGTGTGCGCTACGTCCACGGACTGTGGTTCCGGCGAATACTGTCAGCTCGGCTGCTGTCTGCCGGTGGTCATCCGCTGACCGAACGCCTTGGCGGAAATTGAAGGACGGGGAGCCCGAAAGGGCTTCCCGTTTTCGCATGGGCTGAACGTCGTAGGCGGTCGGAGAGGCCCGGACCCACGGTTCGTCGATGTCCGCCGAGCGAACCGTCGGAGACTCTCGAGGGACCGTCTCGAAAATATAGCTGTGGGCTGACCCGAACGAGCCGTTCGATGAGGAGAAGCCCCTGCGGGGACGGTGCGCGTGCCCCGTCTGCCCCGTCTGCGCCTTCGAGTGCAACGAACTCCTGCAAGGTGGCCTGGGGCGCTTCGTAGAGCTCGAAGGCGAAAGCCCGCGGACTCTTTCCGAAGGAGCGAAGGTGAGTGCGAGTCGTTGCGAAAGCTCTTCTTGGTTGCGGTCCTGCACATGTGGGTGGAAGGCGTTGTTTGTGTCTGATTGTTATCTGCGAAATGCGATGTCGAAGTCGGGGGAACACACAGATCGCTCACAGAGTGTGTGTTTGAAAATTGTGCCTCGAGTGTTCGTTGGGTCTGTTCATTTGAAAGATTAGGTGAGAGTCTGTCTTGCTGGTGTTTCTTTAACCCGCGCACGACACGGAGTCTTTGCCGCTCATGCACTTCCCTTTGCACACCCGTAGCGTTCTGAAGGTCATTTCCGTTCTCTTCCTGCTGACCGCATGTGGAGGAACACCGGACGCCCAATCCAACGACGAGTCCAAGGGCACCGGAGGCAGCGCGGACGGCGGAAGCGGCGGAACCGGTGGGAGCGTCGACATCAACGTCGGCACGGGTGGGACAGGTGCGGAGAGCACCGGTGGCGGGAACGGAACCGGCGGCGCTCAAGTCGTCGACGGTGGCTGCGGTGACCGGACGATTGACGACGGGGAGAAGTGCGACGACGGCAACCAGAAAGACGGCGACGGCTGCTCGGCGGACTGCCAGATCGAGGACGGTTGGGAGTGCCCGGTCGAGGGTGCGTCCTGTGAGCAGTGCGGAAACGGAACCAAAGAAAGCTCCGAGGAGTGCGACGACGGAAACCGCGAAGCGGGCGACGGCTGCGACGCCTCCTGCGACATCGAAGCGGGCTTTCAGTGCGATCCAACTGGTCGAAATTGCAGCGATTGTGGCAACGGCGTCATCGAGGGTCTCGAGGTCTGCGACGACGGGAACGAGGCCGCCGACGACGGCTGCTCGGCAGACTGTCAGACCGTCGAAGTCGGCTACACCTGTTACGAAGGTGAGGCCTGCGAGAAGTGCGGCGACGGCGTTCAGGATGCGCACGAAGCCTGCGACGACGGCAATCGCTACTCCGGAGACGGCTGCCTCTTCAATTGCAGCGCGGTCGAGGCCGGCTACGACTGTGCGGACGGCGGCGGGGTCTGCCAAAGCTGCGGCAACGGTAGAAAAGAAGGGACCGAAGCCTGTGACGATGGCAATACGGATCCCGACGACGGTTGCAACGCCGACTGCACTCAAGTGGCGAGCGGCTAACTTTGCGTCGTTCCCGGTCGCGCCTGCTACGAATGCGGCAACGGGGTGCAGGAAGGCTCGTTCACTGGCATCCACGAGAGCTGCGACGACGGAAACACCGATCCGAACGACGGTTGCTCACCGACTTGCGAAATCGAAGCAGGTACTTGGGCATGCCCCGTCCCCGGGGAGCCCTGCGTCAGCTGCGGTAACGGACAGATCGAGGGCGACCCCCTCGTCAATCTCGTCTACGAAGAGTGCGACGACTCGAACCAGGTGGCGGGTGATGGTTGCTCACCGACCTGTCAGATCGAGCCGGGTGCGACGTGCCCCGGTTCGCCGGGAGGACCTGGCGGCGACTGCACTTTGTGCGGCGACGGCACGGTGGATCCGGGCGAAACTTGCGACGACGGAAACCGCTACGACCGCGACGGTTGCTCGTCGACGTGTCAACCGGAGGGGCCGGAGTGGACCTGTCCTCCGACGGGCGGTCAGTGCTTCCAGTGTGGCAACGGCATTCGCGAGGCGAGCGGGGAAGACTGCGATGACGGCAACGACGTCGAGACCGACGGCTGTGTGAGCGACTGCACGGTGGCTCCTGGCTGGAACTGCTGGGAGCCGACGGGGTCACTGCGCAGCAAGTGTGACACCTGCGGGAATGGTACACGGGGACCGAACGAGGAATGCGACGATGGCAGTGTTGCCGGTGGGGACGGGTGTGCTGCGTGCGTCCTGGAAGGAACCTACACATGCCCCGATCCGGGCGGTGTGCAGTGCAACGACTGTGGCAACGGCACCATCGAAGGCCAGGAAGTCTGTGACGCCGGCGCGACGAACGGGGCGGGCTGCGCTTCCGACTGTTTGAGCGTTGCTGCTCACTGGAACTGCCCCGGCGGTGGGCAACCTTGCGAGTTCTGCGGTGATGGGATCATCGATCCGAACGAAGCCTGCGACGACGGCAACTACGTCGACAATGACGGCTGCCGCAGCGACTGTCAGGCGGCCGATCCCGGTTGGATATGCACCAACGGGAGCTGCACCCAGTGCGGCAACGGCGTGCTCGACGGGCTCGAGGTGTGCGACGACGGCAACGCCAACCTGGGAGACGGATGCACGCCCGACTGCATGGAGGAGCCGGGCTGGAGCTGCTTCCCTCGCATCAACAACCCGAAGCGTTCATCCTGCGACCCGTGCGGCAACGGCATTGTCGTGCAAGGCGAGGACTGCGACGACGGGAACCTCGACACGGGGGATGGTTGCGACGACAGCTGCCAAGCCGAAGGCGGTCAGTGGACCTGCCCGAGTGACGGTGGCGAATGCAACAACTGCGGGAACGGCACGGTCGAAGGTAACGAGGTTTGCGACGCCGGCGCGGCCAATGGCACGGGGTGCGCAGCGGATTGCCTGAGCGTTGCCGACAACTGGTACTGCGCTTCAACCGGTGGCGCTTGCTACCAGTGTGGTAACGGCGTGGTCGACCCCGGCGAAGCTTGCGATGATGGTCCCACCGCGAGTCCGGTGAGCGGCGATGGCTGTCGCGCCGACTGCCGCCAGATCGAAGACGGCTGGATCTGTCAGCCGGGAAGCTGCACCCAGTGCGGAAATGGGCTTCCCGACGCCGGAGAGACCTGTGACGACGGTGGCTACCCGGCCGTGGGTGGCGACGGTTGCTCGGCGACCTGCCAAGCCGAGGGCGCTCCCTACAACTGCGTGGAGTACGGCAAGCCGTGCGAGAAGTGCGGTAACGGAATCGTCGAGTCCGCCGAACAGTGCGACGACGGGGACCTCGATTCGGGTGACGGCTGCGAGAGTGACTGCTCGTTGACGCCTGGTTGGGTCTGCCCGTTGCCTGGCTTCCAGTGCAACCTCTGCGGTGACGGCCAGTACCAGGGCGTCGAGAGCTGCGACGACGGCAACACGACTTCCGGTGACGGGTGTGATGCGACCTGTCGACTCGAGCCGGGATACAGCTGCCAGGAAGGTGGCGGATGCCTTGCCAACGGTTGCGGCGATGGTGCCGTCGCCGGGAGCGAAGAGTGCGACGACGGCAACAAGCTGAGCGGCGACGGCTGCAGCATTCTTTGCAAGGTCGAGGACGGACACGAGTGTCCGGCCAGCGGTGGCCCGTGCACCGACGTCGTGTGCGGCGACGGTGTGGTCAGCGGCTCGGAGACGTGCGACATCGCCGATCCGGCGACGCAGGCCGGTTGTGATCCCACCTGCGGTCACTGCGGTGATGGCATCGTCAGTGGTGACGAGGAGTGCGATGACGGCGGGGTCGTCGAGAGTCCCGAAGACGGTTGTGATGCCAGCTGCGCTTGGCAGCCGGATTGGGTCTGCACCGGCGATGCTGGAAATTACAGCTGCGTGCCGGATGACAGCGGCTCGGGCGGCTGTGGCAACGGCGTTCGTGCCAATGCCGAAGAGTGCGACGACGGCAACTCCACGGACGGAGATGGGTGCACCGCCTGCACGGTGGACACCTTCTACACTTGCAGTGACGAGGTCGGCGAGCTGAGCACCTGCCGCAAGGTGCTCGAGTGGGTGGCCATTCGGGAGTTCAACATCTCGAACGTGGCGCCCGAGGGGATCCACTACGATCCTTCGACCCGCTCGTTCGTCGCGTACAAGTCGAACTCTTCGAAGACTCCTCTGGAGCTCTGCCTCGATGGCACGATGATTCAGCACCCGGACGTTCTTGCGATGACGGATGGCGAGCTGTGCCCGGCAGGCTCGACGTTCGGGGATGCTGGCTGCAGCGTGTACGCGTACACTAACCCAGAGGCTCGCATTTGGCCGTACTCCGGAGCGAGCGGCGTGACGGGGGCTACGTATGACCCATTCAGCGAGACCTGGCTCTTCCTGGATGCGAACGGTCTGACCCGGGTGGATGACCTCACCGGAACGGGTGCCGTCAACGCTTCCCTGTCCGGTAATGCCATCGCCGTTGGTGACGACGGTCGACTGTACGTTGCAGTCGACGGCGCCAGCGAGATCCGTGCTTACGCTCGTGACGACGGGCAGTCCCTCGGGTTCGATCTGAGCACCGCAGACTCGTCGTTTACGGTTCCCCACAAGAAGCCCCTGGACGCCCTGTTCGCGATGCCGGGCTTTGGGCTGCTCGGGACATTCACCGACGAGTACAACGGCGCCCCCTTGGAGTTCCGCTTCTTCGAGACTGACTCCACGGGAACACCGGATCCCACGGCTCGTTCGAGGATGCCTGGTGATCTCATCCGGTCCACCGACGTGTACGGCCAGCCCCTGCCCACGCCCGATGCTTGGGACAAGGAGGCAGCGGGGTCAGAAACGTCGACCGATGGCTCAGGCTTCGTCGTCTGCTCACGCAACCCGTCGATGCCCTGCTATCTGTTCGCGCAGACTTGCTCGGCAGATTCCGACTGTCGGGACGGCACGTTCTGCCGCACGTACGAAGATGCGAATGGCAACGAGCAGCTCGATCCAGGTGAGGAGCTGGCGACGCCTTACTGCTGGTCGCCCGCCTTGGCGCGCGACGACTACGAGACGGTCAATCGCAGCGACGTCGACGTTCCGATTCTGGTTCTGTCGAACGACACGACGAGCGAGGCGACCTGTCGCGAGAGCACCGTCGAGGTCGAGAGCACCACGGCGACCTTGTACGGGGGCACCGCCATGGTCGTGATCGACGATCCTGCGACCTGCGGGGGACCGTCGTCGTGCGTAACCTACACGCCTCCGGCGGACGGCACGTGCAACGTCGTGGATAGCTTCGACTACACCGCTCTGCTCGGTGGCGGTCAGGAAGACCAGGCGACGGTACACGTGACCATCACCTGCAGCTGCGGCGACGGTACGCTCGACGCCGACGAGGAGTGCGATGACGGGGGCACCACTCCCGGCGACGGCTGCTCGGCGAGCTGCACGGTGGAAGCCTCCTGCGGCGACGGAACCTTGCAAGCTGGCGAGGCTTGTGACGATGGAAACAACGTTTCCGGCGACGGATGCTCGTGGGATTGCCGCTCCGAAGGATGTGGCAATGGCAAAGAGGAGCCGAGCGAGGAGTGCGACGACGGCAACACGATCTCCGGTGATGGCTGCAGAGCCAACTGCACCGCCGAGGTCTGCGGCGATGGCATCGTCGACGCTGGTGAACAGTGCGACGACGGCAACAAGACGTCCGGTGACGGTTGCGACGACACGACCCTCGGTGGCTGCACCCTGGAGCCCGTCTGCGGTGACGGCTTCAAGGACATCACCGAGGATTGCGACGACGGTGCCAACGGTGACGACACCGACGGCTGCCGCGACGATTGCACAATTCCGGATTGCGGTGACGGCACTCTCGACCTAGGTGAGGAGTGCGACGACGACAACAATGCGTCCGGTGACGGTTGTTCGTGGGACTGCTTGGTAGAGCAGTGCGGCAATGGTCGCGTCGACTACGGCGAGTACTGCGACGACGGCAACACGGACTCGGGCGATGGCTGCAGCGACGTCTGCGGAATCGAAATCTGCGGCAACAACATCCAGGACGCCGGCGAAGCCTGCGACGACGGCGCCAACGGCAACGACACCGACGGCTGTCGTGACAACTGCACCGTTCCCCGCTGTGGTGACCACGTCCTCGATGCCGGCGAGCAGTGCGACGACGGGAACAACCAGGACGGTGACGGCTGCACCATGGGCTGCATCTCCGAGACAGTCTGCGGTGACGGCATCTTGGATCCCGGCGAGGAGTGCGATGACGCGAACACCATCTCCGGCGACGGCTGCAGCTACGACTGTCGCCTGGAAGAGTGCGGCAACGGTATCGTCGAAGCAGGCGAACAGTGCGACGACGGTGATCTGGACGACACTGACAACTGTCGGACCGACTGCAAGGTGCCGCAATGCGGTGACAACTTCATCGACAACATCAGTCGCGGCGAGACGTGCGACGACGGCAACACCGTGTCGGGTGATGGCTGCAGCGCATTCTGTCTGATCGAAGCGGTCTGCGGGAACACGACCGTCGACCCGGGTGAAGAGTGCGACGACGGCAACCAGATGTCGGGAGACGGCTGTTCTGCCACCTGCAAGTGGGAGAGCTGCGGTGACGGTATCCTCGATGCCGGCGAAGCCTGCGACCCGTTGGATCCGATGACCGGTTCCACCTGCCGCGCCGATTGCACGGTGATCGCCTGCGGCGACGGGGTCTTCGATCCGGGCGAGGAGTGCGACGACGGGAACCAGATGTCCGGCGACGGCTGTGACGACACGGCGCTCGGGCTCTGCACGCTCGAGACCGTGTGCGGAGACGGAAAGCGCGAAGCCTCTGAGGAGTGCGACGACAAGAACTCGGTGAGTGGCGATGGTTGCAGCTCTGTCTGCCGCTGGGAGTACTGCGGCAACGGCGTGGTCGACGTCGATGCCGCGGGCAATGCCAAGGAAGAGTGCGACGACGGGAACAACCAATCTGGAGACGGCTGCAGCTCGATCTGCAAAGACGAACCGCTGTGCGGTGACGGCGTCGTCGAAGGCTCCGAGCAGTGCGACGACAAGAACACGACGAGCGGCGACGGCTGCTCCAGTGACTGCCGTCGGGAAGCATGGTGCGGCGACGGCAAGGTGGATCCGGGTGAGCAGTGCGACCCGGCGGATCCGGTCACCGGATCCGGATGCACCCAGAACTGCACAGTGCAGATCATCCGCTGAGGCGGGTGCCGAAGGCGGGGCTCACCCCTGCCAGGCGACAATCGAAAGCGACCGCTCCTCGGAGCGGTCGCTTTCCGTTTTCTGCCATCACCGCAAGCGTTCGTCGGTATAAGAGCGAAGCGTATGAAAAGCGAGCGGTCGACCGCGACGAGCAAACAACCAGAGACCGCAGCATCGGGCGCGAAACTCGGTTGCGCCGTGTTCTTGGCACTCGTGTTGGGCGGCTCGCTGGTGGTTCTCTTCGTCGTGCTGAGCGGAGCGCACGACGCGGGACGAAAGGCGCTCGACGGCTACGTCGCGTCGATTCGGAAAGGCGCGACGGTGAGTCCTGTCGTCGCGGGCGAGGAGTCCAGCGCCGTCACGGAGCTCCTCCGTAGAACGAGCTCGCTTTCCGTATCGAACTTCCAGAGTCAACACGGCACGAGCTGTTTCTGGGTGGCGCTCTCGGCGAGCGGACGCCAGGTGGACGCCCGCTTCGTTCTTTCCGAACGGGGCTCGTCCAGCGAAGTCGTCGAAGTCTCACTCAGGCGCGAGTGCGAGTGCCCCATCGACTTCGAGCAGCCGTGTCACCTCCGGTGAGTCCTCCCCGGCGGACATTCTGTGGGGACTCTGGGTGCGGTCGGAGCAGGCGACGAGAGGCAGTTCGGCGGTCTCGTCTCGCCCCGGGCGTCGACCGCCGCAAGCGGTCATCGCTCTAGTCGGCGGGCCAGGGGTCGTTCGCGGGGGCTTCCCGTGATTCCGGGACACCGTTTTCGACCAGGTTCCGACGCAGGCTGCGCAAGAGCGTGAGATCGGCTGTGATGTCCGTTTCTCCGACTTCCTCGTTGTAGTCTTCGACTGCCGCGATCAAAGCATCGAGGGACTGAACCGTCTCCTCGGTAGCGAGACCGCTCGCGAAGGTCGTTACGGCGTTTTCGAGACCGACGAAGATGTTCATCATCACGAAGTTCTTTTGGACGGCTGCGATGTCGTCGCCTTGGAAGAAGCCCGTCGGGCGCAGCTCGTCGGTGGCGTAGGGATAACTCACGGTCACCGTGTCCGAGACGATCTCGTTGCTGCCCGGCTCGCGGAACCGAAGTTGCAGGGTCGCCACGTCGGAATCCTCGGGGCCCGGGGTTCCCGCTGGCATCAGCTCGACCATCAGAGTGGAAGCTCCGTGTGGTGCTCGGCAAAGAAGCCAGCGGCGTCGAGCGACTCGACCGGCGGAACTTGCCCCGAGTCGACGGCTTTTCGAAAGAAGCCGAAGTCTTGCGAGCCGCCCAGGGAGACGTTCGAGCCACCCTGCACGGGGGAGGCTGGGCCGTTCGCCGCCGAGCTCGCGACTGCGCGATCGCCGTCATCGACCGCACTGCAGCCGTACTGGAGTGAGAGCAGGGCCCCGAGGAGTCCGATGCCGCCGCGACCGAGGCGGAGCCGTCGGCGCTGGGGAAGCGGAGGAGTCGGCTGAGGCGAGAGGCAGGCTGTGGAGTGAAGCAAGTGGTTCATGAGGTGTCTCCAGATGATTTGAAAGGGAGAGAATTTCCCGAAGTTCGAGCGCACCAGTCCCTTGCGCACGGAGGGTTCCGTGCGAGTCCGCCAAGAGCGGTTCGCGTGTCAGCCCCGAGCGGGCGGAAAGATCGATTGCCGGGTCGGTTCAGCGTCGGTCGGAACGAAGTCGGTGTCTCCTTCGCTCGGCGCCCACGACGAGGAGGGCAAGACCGAGTAGGAAGGCTCCAAAACCGGCCGTTCTGGCGGAGGGCAGCGCTTGGCTGGGCGGGCCCCCTGCGAGACTGCAGCCGGCCTCCAGAGGAGGTGAGGAGGAAGAACAACTCCAGTCGAGCGTGACCATTTGGCTCTCGAACGGTTCCTCTCCCGCGAGGTGCGCGCGCAGCGTCAGACTCGGGAAGCGAGCGCAATCGTCTGCGACGCAAGCGGGCACCGCGACGACCGCGATGCCGTCCTGCACTTGAAGATCGCCCGGGGCGATCAGGGGTTCGAACTCCGTGTTCGAAGCGGACACGTCGAGCCCGAGTGTGGCGACGTGCGCCGCGGCCTCCGGGCTCAGTTCGATGAGCAGCGAGGTCTGGCAGCCGCTCTCGACGAGAGTCGTGACGCTTCCGAGGGAGGTGGGAGCTGCTACCTCGTCGGTGACGACCAGCTCGCGCGGCATGTCCTCGCCGGGGATGCGCACCTGGTACTGCCCAGGCGCGAGCGGTTCAGTGCTTCGGATCAAGGTGTTGCCGCTGTCGATGAGCTCGCGCTCGACGGGAATGACGTTCCCGTCGAGATCGGTCAACTCGAAGCTCGCGACGGGCTCCTCACCGCAGGCTGTCGGGAGGACGAAAAGCTTGTCATCCGACGGGATGCTGCCACCCGGCTGAAGGGGCAAGGGATCCGTGCAGGGGACGAGCGACCCCGTTTGGCCCCCTTGGTGCCCGCCGCCGCTCCCCCCATTGCTGACGGAGCGGTCTCCGGAGTCGTCGCTCGCACAGCCGACGACCGTGAGCAGCAGGCAAAGCCAAGAGAGGCGGCGCAGCTCCTTCATGCGAAGCACTATGCACGAGCCCCCTCGAGTGAACCAGGGCAGTTTAGAACATACCGTGGCGCATTCTGGAGCATAGATGTACTGTTCTGATAGATATGGACCACGAAGCCCTGGCAAAACAGCTGATTCGTGCGCTGCGGGGAGAGCGGTCGCAGGTCGCTCTGAGCCGCCGGATGCGCTGCAAGAGCAACGTCATCTACACGTGGGAGTCGGGCCGGCGCTGGCCGACGGCCGCGGTCTTCTTCCATCTGGCGGCACGGGTTGGAGTCGACCTTCGGGGGCGAGTGGGCGAGTTTCTGGGTGGGCTCCCCGAAGCTCTGCTCCACGTCGACTTCGAAAAGCCATCGGGGGTCGCGGCCCTTTTGTGTCATCTGCGCGGGGGGACGACCCTCGTGGAGCTGGCTCGTCGCGTGGGGACGAACCGAGTGAGTGCCTCTCGGTGGCTGAAAGGCGAAGCGGAACCGCGCCTGCCCGACTTTCTCCGATTGGTAGACGTTTCGAGTCTGCGCCTCCTCGACTTCGTGGCTGTGTTCGCGGATCCTGCGACGCTCGACGAGACGAGACGAGCCTGGAAGGTGCTGGAGGCCCAACGGGCGGTCGCCTACCAGCTTCCGTGGAGTCACGCAGTGATGCGGGTGCTCGAGCTTCGGGACTACCGACGTCTGCCCGCACACGAAACGGGGTACATCGCCCGGCGCCTCGGTATCTCGGAGGACGAGGAGGTGCGTTGTCTCGAGGCTCTTGCTGCGTCGGGAGTGATTGCGAAGCGGAAAGGGCGCTGGGGCGTTCGGCAAGTGCTCACGGTCGACACCCGCAAGAATCCAGGGGCGGGCCGGGCGCTCAAGAGGCACTGGGCCCAGGTGGGTCTCGACAGGCTCCCCTCACTGGAGCCGAACGAAAACGACCTGTTTTCATTCAACTTGTTCACCGTGTCGGAGCGTGACTGGGAACGCCTTCGCGAACTCCACATCGCCTACTACCACGACCTGCGGCGCATCATCGAAGAATCGCGGCCCGGGGAGCGTGTGGCGCTTGCGAACCTTCAGCTCATGCGTCTCGACGAACGTCCGGTCGTTGCCGGTTCGTCGATGACGGGGGCACTCGAGTCCTGATCCGTCGAGCGCGGCGTTCGAACCGATAAAAAGAAAGCGACCGCCCCGAGGAGCGGTCGCTTTCTGCGTGATGGACTCAGAACCGCTCAGCGCGGGTCGATCACCGTGCAGTGCACGCTGCACAGAACGCCGGCCTCGGGCGCCTCGGGGTCGCATTCCTCCCCGGGGTCCACCTTGCCGTCGCCACACCAGGCCTCGAGGTGGCAATCGGAGGAACAGCCGTCGTCCGAGACCAGGTTGCCGTCATCGCACTGCTCCGGACCTTCGGTCACGCCGTCGCCACACACGGGTTCCGTGGTGCAAACGGAGCTGCAGCCGTCGCCGGAGACGTTGTTGCCGTCGTCGCAGGCTTCGGTAGGCGCGCCGTTCGAGTCCACGTCCACCACCCCGTTGCCGCAGTACTCCCAGCGGCACAGAGGTGAGCACCGGTCTCCTCCGACGTTGTTGCCGTCGTCGCACTCTTCCGACGCCTCACGAACGCCGTTCCCGCACACGGTTTCGAGCTGACACGAAGCATCGCAGCCATCCCCGGCGGTGGTGTTGCCATCGTCACATTCCTCACCCGGATCGAAGATCGCGTCACCGCAGGCGATCAGGGTGCAGTTGGTCCTGCACCGACCTGCGGTGGAGGCGTCACCGGGGTCGCAGGCTTCGCCTGGGTCCACGTTGCCGTCACCACAGCTCTCGAAGCGGCAAGTCGAGCTGCAGGCATCTCCGCTGCCGACGTTTCCGTCGTCGCACTGCTCGCCAGCGTCCACCTTACCGTTCCCGCACACTGGTTCACCTTGGCAGAATGCGCTGCAACCATCGCCAGCCACGAGATTCCCGTCGTCGCAGGTTTCGCCCAAGGCGTTGTCGACCACGTAGTCACCGCAGCGCGGGATTCGGCAGTCGGTGCGACACGAGTCTCCCTCGTCGAAGTTGCCGTCGTCGCATTCTTCGCCAGCGTCGACGAGCCCGTTGCCACAACTTTCGTTGAGGCAGTTCCAGGAGCAGCCGTCGCCCGAGACGGTGTTTCCATCGTCGCAGGTTTCTCCGGGGTCCATCACCCCGTTGCCGCATCCGCAGCCCGTGATGGTGACGTGAACCGTGGCGGTGTCGATTTCACCACCTCCCAAGAGTGCGGTGTAGTCGAACACGTCGATGGCGTTGCAAACGTCCGAAGGAGGCGTGTAGAGCACACAAGCCGTCGCCCCGTTGCAGACGGTCGAATCGCCGATGGTGACGGTTCCCCCGTAAAGGGTTTCGCTCGTCTCGAGGATGGCCACGCTTCCGTCGGCGCAGGTTCCCTCGCTCAGGGTGTCGTTTCCGAGAACGAGAATCGGCTTTTCGGTGGAGCCTGCGTCCGCACTTTCGTAGTCGTCCCGCGCCTTCGAAGGTGCCCAGCAGTAGTTCACCGCCAGCCCCTCGCCGGCGTCCTGGACACCGTTTCCGTTGGCGTCTTCGTAGGTCCGACAGGTCGTGCCCGGAAGCTGAGCGTCGCAATCGGCGTCACTTTCGCAAGCGAGTCCGAACAGCCAACACGGCTCGGAAGGGTTTCGGGAGCAAACGACGAAGCCCGAACCATCCGTGGAGGTCTCGGCGGCTGCCGCCTCTTTGCTCCAGCCCTCGACGGGTTCCCCGAACACGCTGAGCGGCGCGATCAGCTGACCCGGCATGGTCGTGACGGCCACGGGCGTCGCGTTCCAAGTCGTCGTGTCCTCGGCGTAGAAGCGGAAGACCAGATTGCCCTGATCCGAATAGGGATCGGCGAAGGTCCCAATCATGGCCGACCCCGGCATGGCGAAGATGGCGTCGAACGGCTTCTTCGTCGGGACGTTCCAGCTGCTCACCTCGCTGCTCAGATCGAAGCCGATCGGTTTCGAGGCGTCCCGCTCGTACACGCGGATTTCGTCGTTGGCACCCGAGGCATGGAACGCGGCATAGAGTCGGCCGTCCTCCCCGATGGCGA
Source organism: Polyangiaceae bacterium (assembly GCA_050289625.1). GTDB lineage: Bacteria > Myxococcota_A > Polyangia > Polyangiales > Polyangiaceae > NIC37A-2. Next base: position 54,079 of record JBNKGC010000005.1, read on the forward strand.
TCGCGAGCGCGCCGGCGATTCGGTTGTCGCTGACTTCACCTGCGCCGGTGAGATCGTCGAAGCGCGTCATGCCCGCGCCGTCGAGAAACAACCAAGTCTGGGTGAATGGATCGTACGTGGCTCCGGTCAAGCTCATCGGAGAGTAGGGCCACACCCTCGCGTTCGGATCCGTGGAAGACATGCCGACACAGGCTGCGTCGCCGAGATCCGCGCCGGGGGGGCAGATTTCGCCGTCGTTCGAGCCCGGGCTCGGATGGCGAATCATCGTGCCGTCGAGGCACAGCTCGAGGGGCATTTGAGAGTCGTTCGACTTGTACCCAACGAACGAGCGCCGTGACGGATCGTAGTGGAGCGCCTCGGGCGCCACGTTCGAAACGTTGAATTTCCGAATGGCCACCCACCCCGTGGCGCTGCAGTAGCTGGTTTGTCCGACCCCTCCCTGGCAGGCGTAGAGTGGCTCCGTCGTGCAGGAGCTGTCGCAGCCGTCCCCGGAGGCCGTGTTGCCGTCGTCGCACTGCTCCGAACCCTCGAGGACTCCGTCGCCGCAGGTTCCGTTGCACGAACCTCCGGTCGCCGCGCAGACGCCGCCGTCTTCTGCTTGGCAGCGGAAGCTACAGCCGTCGCCGCTCAGTCGGTTGCCGTCGTCGCACGTCTCACTGCCCGCAACGTAACCATCGCCGCATCCGTTCGACGTGCAGGATCCGCCCGCGGAGCAATCCCAGCCGGGCTCGAGCTGGCAGGTCGTATCGCAGCCGTCGCCGCCGTTGGTGTTTCCGTCGTCGCAGCTTTCGACGCCCTGGTACACCCCGTCGCCGCAGCGATTGCAGGGAATTCCAGGGGCAGGACAAGAGTATCGAGGGTCCTGAGCCTGGCAGTCCGCCGAGCAACCGTCGCCGCCGTTGGTGTTTCCGTCGTCGCAGGCCTCGCTCGGTTCGAGCACGCCATTTCCACAATGGAAGCAGGCGCCGCCGTCGCTCGGGCACGTCCAACCACTCTCGGGTTGGCAAGTGGATGAACACCCGTCGCGGTCGTAGCGGTTGCCGTCGTCACACCGTTCGGGGCCACTGACGACGCCGTCGCCGCACTTCACGCAGGGCTTTCCGGCGGTAGAGCAAACCGCGCCCGGTTCGAGTCGACAATTGGCGGAGCAGCCATCGCCGTCTTCTCCGTTTCCGTCGTCACATTGTTCGCCGATGACGTCGCCTGACTCGATGATGCCGTTGCCGCAGCTCAGGCAGGGCTCACCCGGGACCGGGCACCCCCAGTCTCCGGGCTCGAGTTCACAGGTGGGAGAGCACCCGTCGCCAGCAGAGGTATTGCCATCGTCGCACTGCTCGTGGTCGCCGTCGAACGAACCCTCCTGGATGCCATTGCCGCACTCGTAGCAGGCATAGCCGGCCACAACGCAGCGAAAGCCGGGTCCTTCGGTCGAGCAAGCGGAGCTACAACCGTCGCCCGACGAGGTATTCCCGTCGTCGCAAGTCTCGCTTCCTTCGAGTCGTCCGTTGCCGCAGCTCTCGCAGGCTCCACCGCCCGCGGGGCAGTCGAAGCCCTCCTCGACGGCGCTGCAGTTGAAGAGACACCCGTCTCCCGAGTAGCGGTTTCCATCGTCGCAGGCCTCGTGCGGGTCCTGGATGCCGTCTCCGCACTCTTCGCAAGCGCTGCCCGCGGCCGGGCAGCTGTGTCCCGCTTCGATTGACGTGCAATCGGCAGCGCAGCCGTCTCCGGGAACCTCGTTGCCGTCATCGCAGACTTCGACGCCCTCGATGCTTCCGTTTCCACAGTCGTTGCACTCGCCGCCAGGTGGACACACCCAGCCGATTTCGTTCGTGCAGATGGAGGTGCACCCGTCCCCGTCGTCAAGGTTCCCGTCGTCGCACTCCTCGGAGCTTTCACGGATCCCGTTGCCGCACTGTTCGCAGGCCGCGCCCTCAGCGACGCAGACGTAGCCTTCCTCTACCTCGCAAGCGACGGAGCAGCCGTCGCCCGAGAGGGTGTTGCCATCGTCGCAACTCTCGCCGTCGTCGACGGATCCGTTGCCGCAGAGATTCTCTTCTTCTCCGCCGCCGGGTTCGGAGAATCCGTCGAGAGGTCCGAGGTCGATGCTCTTCGTCTCTTCGGTGGGACCTTCTTCGGTGGGGGCGGGTTTCCCTACTTTGCGTTCTTCTGGAACTTCGGCCGCGCACGCCGACAAGGCGACAATGAGTGCGATGGGGATGGATCGGATCCATCCCCGATTCATGGGTGAGGGATGTGGGGACATGTGATTGAACCTCCGGTCGAGTACGCTCCGTGGGCGGTCCGCGGGCGGAAGTTTCAATGACTGTCCCGAGGCGGTCGCTCGGGGTCAGACGGTGCGTGGAGGCGCTTCCTGGGCCAAAAATCCCGGGTAATTCGACAGGTGCTGCCTCGGATGAGTGATTCGTCTCCCGCTCAACTCGGGACGGAGTGCGCCCTGGACCCATGGGTGTCTCGGGCGAGTTCAGCGATCTCGAAGGGTCGGGTCGCTCGAGCCACGTGTTGGCTGTTAGTGAGTTGTCGGTGAGGGTGGGATGTCTGTTTACAGTCGCCTGCGTGACGCGTCTCTTGTTGAGACCTTGCTCAGTGGGCCAAGGCGAAAGCCGTTCCTCTGTACTGCCGAACGACGTCCGGACGGCTCTCCGAGGTTTACGTGTTTCGCTGCTCTCATCGTTGCATCACTTCACGGCGAACCGTCACGGTGGCAGCGGGTGAGCGAGCGGACGTGAGGTTGGGCTTGGTCGTTCTGGCCGTAGTCTGTGCTGTGCATGTCGGATGCAAATCCGACTCGGAAGAGGTCAGGCCGAGTGGCGCTGATGTCGCCTGGTCACCGGGGGCGGTTGGCGAGTCGGATTCTTGCATCGAAGGCAAGCTGCGTTCCTGCTCCATTCCCATGGCCGAGAGCGGTGGCGTCGTGCAGTGCTTTCAGGCGCAGCAACGTTGCCAAGGTGGGCGTTGGTCGGAGTGCGGGAGCGAGGGAAGTCGGACCCTGACTTCGTTTCGGGTTCCCGAGGCCTCTGGCGGCAAGCCGGCGCGGCCAAAGTTCGGCGTTCTGTCGTACAGCTCGCCGAGTCAGGCGAGTTCCGACTGCGCGACGAACGTCTGCAATCCGTACTGTTGGGGCTTCGACGAAGACCCTGCGGGAGTCCTGCAAGCCGCGGGCGACGTGGCTTTCCTCGGTAGCGCGAGCGAGTGGGGAAACACCCCCGCCGGGTTTCGGGCGAAGCAGGACTGCGGTTCCGATGGGGGCTGCGCGAGCGGCTACCCGAAGAACTGCAATGGCACGCCGACCCACTACAACCAGTTCGATGGCTGCCTCGCGGATCATCACTGCGACACGAGCACTAGTGAGTGTGTTCGGAGCAACGCTGGCTTCACCTACGACGCGACGACGTGCCCCGGCGTCGATCTGACGATCGGACCCTGGTGCCGAGAGTACGACGGAAGCACGGTCGTGAGCGACGGCTTTCCCATCTGCAATCGGGGGAACACTGCCGTGCCTTCCGGTACGACGATTGGCATCGCGGTGCAGGACGGAAACTGGCTTGGCTTCGATTGCGCCAGCCTCGACTTTTCCGCCGCGACGAAGTGCAGTCACACGCTCGCGCAGGATCTCGAACCGGGGCAGTGTGATCGCGTGACCAGCTGTGCGGTCAGCGGCAATGCCGTCGCGTTCGTCAATTGGGATGGTGCGGTCGCCGAGTGCGGCTCTCCGCCTCCCTCACCCCTCACTTCGGCCACGGCACCCGGGTGCTCGAACAATTGGTCCGACATCAAACCCGGAACCAATGCCTGTGCGGCGTTTTTGAATGAAACTCTGGTGGAGGTCCAGGACTACGTTGCGGTTTGCGGCGAAGCGACGGGGCCGGTGTGGAGCATTTTCACCTTCGAGGGTGAGGCTCCCTGCGACGCGGGGTCGTGCACGAGCGACGACTCGATGGCGATTCGGTTCGAGGTTCAGACTGCACCCCTGAGCGACCCGACCGCATTTTCACCGAAGCAAACCCTCGCGGAGGCGCCGAATCCGCCATTTTCGTACCCCGCGCGCTGCACCACGGCTGCCGAAGTTCCCGGTTGCCCGATCAATCTGTACGCGGCACTCGGCGAGTCGGAGGCGAAGAACGAGGTGCTCCGACTGACGATCACCCTCGAATCGTCGCAGAACCCCGCCGTCGCGCCGTCACTTGATCGTTGGCAGGTGTCCTACAGCTGCCTGCCCAACGAATGAGATTTGTGAGCTCTTGCCCCCACAGGGAAACATGAAGCACTCCCCCCTTCCGATCGTCGACAAATCCTGGGTCTGGGCTCTCTTGGCCATCTTGATTCCAGCGTGCGGACCTTCTGGGAACGCCGAGCGCCCTGAGCCGTTCGACATCATGGGTAGGCAGGACGAGGGAGAAGTGCCTGAGCCGACGAGTGAGCCGTCGGAAGACGAGCCCCCCGAAGATGACCCATCAATGAGCGTTCCCGCCTCGGCGATGAGCACACGAGAGGTTCCCGAGAGTGGGTGCGCGGGTCACTCGGGTGCGGGGGTTGAAATCTATTCTCCCGAGGACTCTCCTGGGCCACTGCGCGGGCTCCACGCGACTGGCCAGGCCTGGGTCGCGGACGGAGCGTGGGCGAGCGGAGTCGTGAGGTTTTCAGGGGAAAACGGTGCGTCGAGGGAGTTCGCGCGGCTCGGAGACTTCGACCGGGCCGTGGTTCTGGGCGAAGACTCGTACGTGGCGTCGGTTTCGGAGGGGCGCGTTTCTTGGGCGCGCTTTGACGCGTCGGAGCTCACCGAGGAGCAGACTGTGTGGGAGGGGGCCGCCTACGAGCTCGCGGCGGGTAGTTCAGGCTCGGAAGCCCTGCTCGTCTGGGCCGGAGATTCCGTCGTCCTGGCCCATCGCGTGAATCGGGACGGTCCTGTGGGCGGAGTGCTGGTGCTCGACTCTGGAGCGGATACGGACGCTTTCGCGCTGTCCATCGCAGCTGCGGAGGAAGGGCGTTACGCGGTCGTGTGGACGACACGGCGGCGTTTTGATGGCAGTTCGCGCACGCACCTGACCTTCGTGGAGGGTGACGACACGGTTCAGCGTCCGATGATTCTGAGAAGCACCCTCGAGGAACATCGTCTGGTGGACCTCGTGAGCTGGGGGGCGGGGTACTCCGTTCTCCTCGCGGAGCCGGGGGGCGCGCTCTTGATGACCCTCGATCAGGATGGGATCCAGCGGCGGGCCCCGCTGCGGCTGAAGGGTGCGCAGCACGTGCACGGCCTGGGGACGGACGGCTCCGAGCTGCTCCTTGCCGCGGAAATTGCGGGGGACCGAGATGCCGTGCGCAGCATCGACGCCATGCTCGCCCCGACCGGTGTTTCTGAATGGCTCTGCCTGTACGACGAGCCGAGCGACCAAGAGCATGTGGTGTCGATCGCTTTCGACGGCTCGGAATACGGGGTCCTCTACCGCGATCCCGAAGGCGGCGACCGGCTCTTGCGTGTAGCCGCTTCCTCGTCCGACTGAGGCGAGGAACCACAAATTCGCGTGGCCCGCGTTCGCGGGCCGTGATGGAAAACCACGGGCAAGCTCAGGTCTCGAGTTCGGAGACCGCTTGCGGATCGAGCTTGAACGAAATCGGGGAGAGGTGAGGTACCGGTTCCTGGAGCGCGGCCTCCCAGGTCCACCCTTCGAGCAGAACTCGAAACGCCCGGATGACGCCGGCGTGCGCGATGACGAAGGCCGCGGGGTAGAGGGGAGCAACCACGCGCAGCCAGGAAACGACTCGCGCCCGGAGTTCGCTTAGGCTCTCGCCCTCGGGCGGGGCCTCGGTTTTCCAGTTGTGCATCCAGGTGACGAAGGCCCGGTCCTGCTCGAGGTCCTTCCAGGCACGGCCTTCCCAGGTGCCGAAGGAGAGCTCGGCCAAGCGGGCATCGACTTCCAGCGGAAGCCCCTTCTCTCGGGCGATTCGGCGGGCGAGTCTGTGGCACCGGCGCGCGGGGGAGGTCCAAACCGCTTCGGCCGGCGCGCGCTGGGTGGCTTCCGCGAGGGCTGACGCGAGGTCTTCGTACGTCTCGTTCGAAAGAGGCGCGACGAGGTCGGTTTGGCCGTAGCAAATCCCCCGTTCGAGCACCGGTGGGTGTCGCACCACGTGGAGAACCGTCATGTTCCGAGCCTCGTCATGGCGACGCAGACCAGCAGCAGGACCACTTCCGTGACTTGCTGCGTGGCGCCGAGGAAGTCACCAGTGATGCCCCCTGCCCGGGCCCGGAACCACGAAGCGAGGAGCATCGTCACGACAACCGTAGCCACCGCGGTGGCGACCAGGAGCGGCAGCCCGATTCCCACGGCGTTACATATGCCGAAGCCACCCAGGGTCCAGAGGCTCGCAACGAGGCTCTGAGGTAGGCCGCCGCCCTTCGCCACCGAGCTGCCCTTGGCTCCTTCACCGGAGACGTACGGAAGGAGGGCCATCAGCCACACCGGACCCGTGCGGGCCGCGGCGTGAATCAAGACCAGGGGAAGGACACCGGCGAGCCCGAGCTCAGTCAGTGCTCCGACGCGTAGGAGAAGGGAGAGCGCGAGAGCAACTGCGCCGTACGTGCCGATGCGACTGTCCTTCAGGATCTCGTGAATCTTCTTGGGCCCATGGGCGCCGCCCAGGGCATCGGCGGTGTCGGCGAGCCCATCTTCGTGGAACGCCCCGGTGGCAAGGACCAGTGCAACGACGGTCAAAGTCGCTGCCAAAAACGAGCCGAGCGGTGCGGCTCCCCAGAGCACTGCGGCGCCGAGCGAGCCCACGACCAGGCCCACGAAGGGGAAATGCGCCGGCGCCCAACGCCAGTCGGCAGTCGCGTACGGAAAGCCACCGACGGGTAGCCGCGTCAGGAACACGAAGGCGGCGCGCATGCCTCGCAGGAAGGGCGGCGTCGACTGCCGCGCACGACGCTCGAGGGGCTCAGCGTGGTGGGACGTCTGGCCCGGCGCGGAGCTTTCGCCTCGAGCCTCCGGCGCCGCGGTTTTAGTCATCCGCCTTCCTCGGTGCGGTCGGGGACCCCCGCTGAGTCGAAGGTGGCCATCTGCGTGTGGAGAGTGCAGGCGTGCTCCAGCAGAGAAAAAGCCGTCAGCGCCCCCGAAGCCTCGCCGAGACGAAGTCCGAGTGAAAGGAGCGGCGCTGCACCCATGTGTGCCAGGAGTTGACCGTGACCCTGCTCATCCGAGCGATGGGAAAACACCATGCCGGCGCAGGTGTGCGGAGCGAGGGCATGCAGGACGAGAGCAGGGACGGTGGCGATGAATCCATCCACCACGACGATGCGCCTCGTCTCGAGCGCTTCCAGGTAGGCGCCGAAAAGAGCAACGAGCTCACGGCCGCCCAATCGTCGCAGAATCTCGAGCGGTGCGGTTTCGCCCTGGACGCGCCGGACGGCGTCACGCACCACTCGACGCTTGTTTTCGAGCAGATCTCCCGACGCGCCGGTGCCCGCGCCGACGAGACTGCCTGGATCGGACGCTCTCAAGAGGGCCGCGGCGATTGCGGCAGCGGGTGTCGTGTTCCCGATACCCATCTCACCGAGCAGAACGGCGCGGGTGTCGTCGCCGAGCCTGCGAACGGCTCGCCTTCCAGCTTCGATGCACAGGGCGAAACCGTCCGGATCGAGGGCGTCTTCGGTTCGAATGTCTCCGGCGGGCACGTTTGCTGCAGGATCGCGGTGCAGAGAGGCTCCGCTGCCTCGTACGAAGTCGTCGGTGGGGCAGAGGGCCTGTCCGCCGTCCACTCCGACGTCGACGACGGTAAGTGGCAGCCCTTGGGCGCGTGACAGTACGCTCGCGGCCGCGCCGCCCGCGTGGAAGTTTGCGACCATCGCTCGGGTGACTTCGCTCGGATAGGGGGAGATCCCGTGGCGTGTGACCGGATGGTCCGAAGCGAACAGCAAGGTCGCCGCGGGTCGCACGGCTGGGGTCGCCGTTCCCTGCCACGACGCGATCTGGATCGCGAGCTCTTCCAGGCGACCGAGACTTCCCGGCGGTTTGGTAAGCACGGTTTGGCGTCGTTCTGCGGCCGCTCGTGCGAGCGCATCGCCAGTCGGAAGGCGTTCGATAAAGTTACTCATGGCATGCTCCTGGGCTGCTCGCCCTTCACGAAGAGAGGGATCCCGGTCACCACCAGCGCTACTCGATCGGCGCGGGATGCGATGTGCTGGTTGATGAACCCCTGCAAGTCGGTGAACTTGCGGCCGGCTTCCGTTGGGGGATGGAGGCTCTGACCGACTTCGTTCGACACGAAGATCCAGTCGTTGTCGACGGCGAAGGTGCGGTCGAGCTCCGCACGCGCGGCGTTCAGACAATCGTCCAGCTGCTGCCCGTGATCGACGAAGAAGTTGGTGAGCCAGAGGGTCACACAGTCGACCACGACGACGCGCCTTCGCACTTCGAGCGAAGAGAGACGGAGCTCCTCCTCGATGGTTTCCCACTCGGGGCCACGGTCCCGCTTGTGACGTTCGATCCTCGCCTGGTGGTCGTCGTCCCAGGGTCGTGAGGTGGCCACGTAGACGGGGTGATCGGTCAGTGATTTGGCGAGGATTTCGGCATAGCGGCTCTTTCCCGAGCGGGCGCCGCCAACGATGAGCGTGATGGTCATGGGGTGGCTCCAAAGATGCGCAAGGCGGGGCCCCAGTCGTCGTTTTCGACTTCGGCATCGACACGGAAGACGTGGGCCAGCAGGTTTTCCGTGAGAACCTCGGTCGGAGCGGCGTACGAAACGGCGACCAAGCGATCGAACGGCAGGACGTCGAACAGAAGCTCGTCCGTGAGTAGGGATGCCGAAACCACGCGAGCCGGCCGAGTGCCACCCGAGCATGCGCGCTCCTCTGGCGGGGACTCGCGCGCGGCGCGTGCCGTGCGCAGGTCGGGATCGCCCAAGGGAACTTCGCCGGCCCGCAGCGTTGACGCTGCGAACGAGCCGGAACGGGCGAACACCAGCCCCGTCAGAGAAAGCGCGCGCCCGATCATCGGAGGGAGAGGCCTCGGGGTGGAAGACCCACGGTGTCTTCCACCGTGATCGGATCGAGAAGCTCGAGGGATCCGTCGCTCTCGAGCCGCACTCGTTGGATGACTCCGGCGTCGCCGTCGGCCAAGAGGCACGTCGTCGAGCAGCCCGGCGCGCACGTCATTCCCGTGTAGACGAGACCGAGCCCTGCTCCGTCCGGGTCGGAACTGGCCTCGAGCAAAGTTTCGGCCTTGCCCGTGGTGAGGTCGAAGCCGAGCCATCGGTTGTTCGAATCGCCGCCCCACGCGGTCTGTGTCTTCAGGAGAGCGATGTCATCGCTGGCGAAGGCGACGGAGCTCTGAATGGGTTCTCCGGCGATGTCCTCGGCGCTGTAGCGCTCGACTTCTTCGAGTGGGGTTTTCTTCGCGTCGAACAACACGAGGGTGCTTTGAGCGATGTCTTCGATGTTGCCTTCGGCCGTGAGAGCTCCGGAGCAGGCCACCGCCAGACGGGAACCGTCGGGAGACAGGGTGGGGCGACCGCAGGCCTTGAGGCCTTCGAGTGTCTGCTCCCAAACGACCTTTCGATCCTCGATGGACAGGCCGACCAACATCGCCTCGCCAGTCGTGGAGTAGTCTTCGGAAACCCGATCGAGGACGACGATCACCTCGTCACCCAGCCGCGCCAGAGCCCCGGGGCGCGCCGGGAGATCGTCGGCGGTCGGCATTGCGATGCGACCTACGATGGCCGGTTCACTCGTGTCGATGACCACCACGTCGTCGCCGCCGTCGAAGTCTTCCTGGTCCGGATCGGCGTTCGTTCCCCAGCGGGAGACGAAAGCGATGTCGTCGCCGACTTCGACGTAGTCCTGAGGATTCGACTCGAAACCGGTTCCCACCGGAAGTTGGTCGAGCACCTCGGCGGTCGTCGGATCCACCCAGGTGATCACGTTGGTGCCGAAGCGGTCGAGCAACACGATGCGTCCCGAATCCGCCGGAGCGCTTGGCAGCACCACGTCGCCCGACAGGGCGAAGGCGAGGCCGTCGGTGTCCGTCGACGCCGTCGAGATGAGAGAGGCAGATTGCGTTTCACCCTCGAGACTGGACAGGGCGATCTGAGTCGAGACGTAGTCGCTGAGGACGACCGCGACCCCTCCGGGGCACGAGTCGTCGTTCGAGCTCTCGACACCGCCGGTGTCGGCACCGGTGCTGTCGACGCCGCAGGCGCTGACCGCGACTGCACCCATCGCAAGAAGGACCGAGAAGTGGATGCGCGACGAACCCGCGCGGGAAAACTTGGCTACCATGTTGCCTCCAGAGAGAAGAATGCGCTCCGTCCAGGGAGCGGAAAGCCCACGACGTCGAACCGTTCGGCGTCGAAGAGATTGCTGATGCGCGCACGCGCTACGAGTTCGTCGTTCACCGCCGCAGCTTCCATCTCGAGATCCACGAAGCCTTGCGCCGGGATCACGCCAAGGCCGGCGGGGTCGGCGTAGCGGCTCGTCTGATAGGCGTAGCGCGCGCCCAGGGACACGGTGCGCAGCCGCCCGAGGTCGACGTCTCGCTCGTAGCGGCCCCGAACGAAGGCGGTGGCCCGCGACAAGAACGGGAGCAGATCGTTTTTCGTTACGCGGTTCGCGCTCGTGTCGCGCGGGTCCAGGAGACTCAGGTGAGCCTCCACTTCGGCACCTCTTACCGGGCTCGAGCCCACCGCCAGTTCGCCACCCAGGGTACGCGAGCTCTCCCGATTCACCGGGTGCAAGTAGCCCTGTGCGGTGCGGACGTAGGTGACCAGATCCGTCGACACTCGGGCGAACCCAGCCGCTTCGGTCCAGAGGAGTGGCGGGCCGCCGGGACGGGATACCTGGTGCCTCGCGCCGATCTCGAAGGTGCGCCCGCGCTCCTCGTGAAGATGCTCATTGCCTCGTACGAGGAGCGACGCTCCGTAAAGCTCGGTCAAGGTGGGCGGTCGGGTGTAGTGCCCGACGTTCGCGTAGAGCTCGATGCTTCCCTGATGGAAGAGCACACCGCCGCGTCCGGTGGGGCTCAGGTGCGCGCACGCGTCGAGCTCCCCCTGGCCCGTGTCGAAACACTCGAGCGCACCAGTCGCGCTGAGCGATAACTGTTCGGACAAGTCCAGCTCGACTCCAACTGCCGGACGCATGGTGATGCGGCGCGCGGAGAGCTCCTCTCGCATCTGACCCGAGCTTTGGGCAAAGCGCCGGAGGCGCTCGGTGGATAGGGTCAGTCGCTCGACCCAGCGGAGGCTGCCGTAGTCGTTTTGCCTAGCTTCGACGACCTGCTCGACGCGCTCGCCCGGTGTGCGCGTGCGCAGCGTCAGGAGCCCGAGTTCACTCTGCGGATCGTCGAGCTCGGTTTCCGCACGGGTCGCGCTCGTGCCGAGCTCGAGCCCGCCATCCCACGCGTCGATGGGAAGCTCGGAACGGAGCACCAAAAGGTCGCGCGAAAAGCTTGCTCGAGCCGACTCGGTGGGCACGAGCGCCAGCTTGGGCGCTCCCTGCTCACGTCCCGCGTGGTGGAACAGAAGACTGACCCGTGCATCGCCCAAACGATCGGAGGCCAAAAGCCAGAAGCTCTGCTGACTGGCGTCGGCGTTCGAAAGTCGCCTTTTCCCGCCGTCGTCCTCGACGAAGAGAGTGCCTCGGGAGTCTTCGAACTCGTAGTCGTTCTGCGAGGCGTCGAAGCCGAAGCCCGCCAGCACCTGTCGATCGTCCCTGCGGACGGCGACGTGAGTGCGCGCGCCCACCGTGCCGTAGCTCCCGAACGTGGTCCCGAGGGACATTTCCGACTCGTGAACACGGCGGGGCGTGAAGAAGAGGGCGCCACCAATTCCCAGGCGACTCGCATCGAGTGGCGTGTGGCTGCGATAGATCTCCACGCGGTCGAGAAGGAACACGGGAACGTCCGCCAGGTTGGCGACGCCGCCCACTTCGTCGTTGATGCGAACCCCCGCGAGGTACACCGGTGTCTGCGCCCCGGTCGCACCTCGCAAAGAGGCGGTGGCCGGCGCGCCCAAACCACCGAGTTGAGAAACCTGGACACCCGGAGCTTCTCGAAGAACGTCGGCTGCGCTCACCCCCGGCTGCTCGAGGCGGCTCCGGTCCACTACGGACCCGGAAACTCCACGCGCGCGCGGAGCGGCGAGGGGATGGGGTCGCTCCCCACCAACAGTGACTTCCACCTCGGTGTCGGAGGCCGCGTCGCTTGCGGTGGGCGCCACGGCGACGGACACCTGGGGCGTCGCGGTGTCTCCCGCAGCGCCGATGGACACTCGAGGCGTGGCAGCGTCCCCCGCCACGCCGACGCGTGGGCACAGCGTGGCCAACAGAGCCAGAGCTCTGACGACGCGCACGGGCACGGATCGGGGGGGTGAAAGGGACGGCACCGGACTCGGCTTTCCGGTTCGCCTATGCGGACGAGGGCACGCGGGGCGCACACTGCCACTGAAAAGCGAACCTTTGCTTCGACCGACTCCGTCCCTCGCGGAGCTTCGATCCACGCCGATGAAGCGACGTGATCCCTGTCAGGTCTTCGGGCTCTGGGCACGCTCTCTTTCGGAGGGCGCCTACTGACCACCGCTTCCCGGTCCCGCGGGGACCAGTGCTTCGGGGTGGCGTTCGTTCCCAATACCGCTGCGGGGCAGCTCCGGAATCTCACCGGATTCCCTCCAGGCCGGCCACCAGGGACCGACGACGGAGACGTGGCCCAGATACCAGCATCTGCCGGTCGGTCGCAAGGCTCTGCCGTGCCCGGATGCGGCGGGCAACCACCGCGCCGAAACGTTTCTGGCGCCGCTGGGACAAATTGGGCGAGGGCGCGGAACCGAAGGGGGGCCGCGCCCTGTTCGCACATGCTTCGTCGCGCCCTCAGCGGAGAATCGTCGGGCAACCGTAGATGATGTCGATGCGCTCGGCACCGGCACTCTCGATCTGACCGCAGATGTCGCCCTGAAGGCGAATGGTCGGTGGATCGGTCGAGTCGTCGAGAATCCAGCTGCCCGGATTGCCGGAACCCGTGGTGCCACCGGAGCTCATGCCACCGCCTGAACCGCCACCGGAGCCCGTGGGATGTCGTTACGGTGCCCGCGACACCCTGAACCTCCAGTGAGCTGAGCCGGCTCGGGCGCACCGAGCGCCACTCAGGTTCGCTTGGTGTGTCGGGCGACGATGCGGTCCAGCACGAGTTTCCGATCTTCCGTCGGTTTCCGAGCTTCGATGGTGAATGCTTCCTGCGCGCGCTGGGCCCAGGAAGCATGCCGTTCACGCACGTGCAGAACCGCGAGTGGCTCGCCATGCGCGACGCGATCACCGGGCTTTTGGCAAAGTTCGATTCCGACGGCGTGGTCGACCGAATCCTCGCTGCGTCGACGACCGGCACCGAGTGCCACGGCGAGCTGACCGAGCGCCAAAGGATCGACGTCGTGGACCCAGCCGCTCCGTGATGAGGTCACCTCCATCCGAAAGCGTGTTTTCGGAAGGCGCTTGGGGTCGAGGACGTAGGTGGGATCGCCGCCGTGCAAGCGCACCATGCGGGCAAAGCGTTCCAGGGGGGCGCCGCTGCCGAGGGCTCGTTCCAACTTTTGGCGCGCCGCTGGGCGGCCATGCGCCACTCCTGCCGACAGGAGCATTTCGGCCCCGAGCGCAAGAGTGAGCTCCCGAGTATCGCCCGGGCCTCTGCCCTGAAGCACCTCGATGGCTTCACGGAGCTCGAGGGCGTTGCCGATGGTGGTGCCCAGAGGCACATCCATGTTCGTCAGAAGAGCGCTCACTCGCTTTTCGGCGCGGATGCCGACGTGAGCCAACGCTCGTGCGAGAGCGCGCGCCGAGCGAAGGTCTTTCATGAACGCTCCTCGGCCGACTTTCACGTCGAGAACCAAGGCGTCGATGCCCTCGGCGAGCTTCTTCGAGAGGATGCTCGCCACGATCAGGGGAATGCAGCTCACGGTGCCAGTGACGTCGCGCAGGGCGTAGACGCGCCGGTCGGCTGGCGCGAGGCTCGAGGTTTGTCCGATGATGGAGGTGCCCACCTTGGCAACGATGCGCTCGAAGGCTTTCGGACTCAGGTGCACCTGATACCCGGGGATCGATTCCAACTTGTCGAGGGTGCCCCCGGTGTGCCCGAGGCCCCGACCCGCCATCATCGGCACGGCTACCCCGCACTCGGCGACGAGGGGCGCAAGACACAAGCTGACCTTGTCGCCGACTCCTCCGGTCGAATGCTTGTCGACCTTGGGGAGTGCAACCCCGTCGAGGCTGAGAACGCTTCCCGAATGGAGCATGGCATCGGTCAACGCAAGCATTTCGGGTTCGGAAAGACCGTTCAGAAACGTCGCCATGAGCCACGCGCTCATCTGATACTCGGCGAGGCTTCCTTTCATGAAGCCTTCGATCAGCCCGTGGATCTGCTCGGAGGTGTGTTCCTTGCCGTCGCGCTTGTCACAAAGCAGCGCGACCGGGTCGATGTGGTGTGACGTCGTCTTCGGCCGGGGGCGGCGCGGCATGGCTGGAGGATCGCGCGGGCGGTGGCCCACTGTCCATGTTCGCCTTCGATTTTGCTAGACCCTGGGAACGCCCATGGCAGCTCCCGTCGGTCGACCCAGTGGCAAGTTCACCCAGCATCGCAGACTCGACCGCTTGCGGGAGATCTTGATGCGCCATCCGAAAGGGCTCAGCCTCTACGAGCTCGCCGAGGGGCTCGAAGTCACTCCTCGCACCATGAGGCGATACCTCAAGGAGGTGGAGCGCGAGTTCGAGCTCGAGAGTGTCGAAACCCGCGGAGGAGGCCCCCTGCTCTGGAAGATCCGCGCCACGGAGCTCCCGAGGAAGGTGGAGCTTCGTCGGACGCAGGCGTATGCGATGCTCGCAGCTCGGCGCCTCTTCGAACCGATGGCGGGTTCGACCTTGTACGAGGAGATCGACATGGCCACGTCGAAGCTCCTGGCGTTCGCGCGTCGCCCCGGGCGCGGCCCGAATGCTGGGCTCGCCGACGCGCGCCTCGAGCATCGCTTCCTCTACCTTCCGTTCGCCCCCAAGAACTACGGCGAGAAAACGGAGGAGCTCGACGACTTGTTTCAGTCAGTTGCCGATCTGCGGCCGCTCACATTGCGCTACCGAAGTGCCAGCAAGAGTCGTGAGGAGCCGATCACGATCCACCCCTACGCCATGGTCCTCCATCGCGACTCGATCTACTGCGTGGGGTTTCACGTGGGGCGGGGGGAGGTACGCACCTTCGTGCTGGACCGAATGCGAGATACGCAAATCCACTACACCGAGCACTTCGACCTGCCCGAGGATTTCAACGTCGACGAGTACTTTCACGGTGAGTTCGGCGTCTTCAAGAGCCAGGAGCGGCACAAAGTGGTCGTTGAGTTCGACTCCAAGGCGGCCGACTACGTGCGCATGCGGAAGGTGCACCCCTCGCAGAAACTCGCGTCGATCGGTGGCGGGGGCGTGCGGCTCACGATGACGGTCGGCAACCTGAATCCCGTGACGAGCTGGGTGCTCGAGTGGGGTCAGAGGGCGCGCGTCATCGAACCGCCGGAGCTGGTGGAGCGTGTTTGCGAAGAGCTCGTTGGCGCCCTTGCCGCGTACGACAAGCCTGCCAAGAAACGCGGCAGTCGGCGCTGACTCAGTTGTTAGGGGGGCGGCCCCGCCCCCCTCGTCGTCGCGGCGAAGCCGCTCCTCCTCACCCCACAGTCCGCCGGGTCTCCGGCGCCTCCCACCTGGTCGGCGGCGGTGA
>JBNKGC010000006.1:0-67749 GCA_050289625.1 Polyangiaceae bacterium
GCCACGTCTTCCGGGGATTTTCCGCTGCGTGACGTGACGTGGACCGCGCCGACGACGAGCCAGGCGAGCTGCGAAGCGGCAGGCGAGCCGCGAAGCCATCGAGGCTTCAGCCGCGCTCTTGGAAGATGGCGGCTCCGGCGACGAACCAGAGGGGCACCTCGCCCGTCGGACCAAGTCGATTCTTCGTCAGCACCAGGTCGACTCCCCGCACCCCGAGTGCGCTCGGAGCATTGGGTGGGATCCCAGGGTCCTCTTCGGGCGCGCCGATTTCCGCGGCCTGCGTTGCCGCGGGCATGGCCGCTTCCACAAGCCCGGGAAGTCCAGTGGCCACCACGGCGCACCCCTGATCCGCCACCTTGCGCAGCCCGTACGCGGCGCGGCACACCCGACTCAGGAGATCTTCGCCCTGGGCTGCCCCAGCCGAAGAGAAGCTTTCCAGATCGTCGACCACGAGCAGAACCCGCTCGTGACGTCCCCAAAGCTGGGACACCAGGTCTCGAAGATTTTCCACCGGCTCCAAAGGAGCGCTCGCGTGGAGGTGGAGTCGATGCCCCACTTTCGCGACGACGGTCTCGACGGCCTGCCCCACTGGCCCCCGCGTCGCGGGTGACTGCCACGCTTCCCCGGACCAAATGCTGCCGTAGGGCGTGTTCGCCTCGGGCCAGTCCCGATGGAGCGCGCGAGCGGACAGGCGCGCCATGATCTCCGTTTCGTCCAGGGAGGCAGTCGCGTAGAGCACCGCGGCTCCCGAGCGAGCGGCCATGTAGCTGAGGAAGAGCGCGAGCGCGCTCTTCCCGACACCGGGTGCGCCGGTGAGCATCAAGAAAGTTCCCGTGCGAAGGCCGCCAACGAGCAGCTGGTCCAGCGTGCGCAGACCGGTCGGCGTCGCCGGGGTCAGCGCTCCCATGCGGGTGGTGATGTCGATCTGACGGCTCTTCAGCGGAACGGGTGCCGCGGGTTCGCGGGAGTGGTTCGTCACACCGTGACCATACCGCAGCCTCGGACGGGATCCGTCATCGAGTTCACCTGCCCAGCGAAGCTTGTGGCGCCGTATCTGGGACACGACCTCGCGTCGCTCCGCGAGAGTCCGACGATTTGCCGTCACCATCGACGAGCGGGCGAGTCGCCCCATCGCGGCCCTGTCGGCACCACCAGACAAAACACTCGCGGCGGCCTCGAGGCCGCCGCGGGTAGTGCTGATGACAGGACTTGAACCTGTACGCCCTTGCGGGCACCGGCACCTGAAGCCGGCGCGTCTGCCAATTCCGCCACATCAGCGTGGGGGGGATCCCCGGGCGAGCCCTGGGGACTCGAGGGGCCCGGTGTGTACATCACGGATCCGACCCGTGCAAGCCCTCCGCGTCGCCGAGTGACGCCACCGGGGAGCTGCCACAAGACGCGTCGGCTCCCGTTCGACCGCGAGGCTTCCGGCTGGACTCCGGACGACGGGAGTTGGCTCGCGGGTTTACCCCCAGAGCGGCATTGAGTACCCCGTCGGTATGAGCATGCGCGGATTCTTCATGGGTTTGTCGGTCTCCCTGGCGTTCATCGTCGGATGCGTAGCGGGTTCCCGCGAAATTGCCCTGCCACCAGCGGACGCGGCCCACGAGGTGGTGGAGCAACGGTGGGCGTATTTCTGCTTCGAAGAAGGCGACGTCGAGCAGGTCACGTACAAGGCGAACGCGTCCGGCGCGCGCGGTTGGGAAATGGTCGCGGCTGCCCCAGCCAACGGTCGTTCGGGGACCGCGATTTGGTGCTTCCGGCAACCGAGACCTTGACGCGCCTCGAGAGCCCCACCGAACTCGGGCGGACGAGCAATACTCTCCCCCACCGCGACACACGGGCAGCTGCGCAGGTGCCATCACTCCCACCACCAACGGTGACCGCGGGACATCGAACCGCTGGTGCAGAAGCGCCGATCGCCTCGGGGACTTAGCTGCGAGGGCCCATCGAGCCATCGCCCCATGAACATCGCCAGGAGAGCACGATGAGTGATCATTACTACGACCGCAAACACCTAGGACACTTCGGGGAAGTAGCCGAAAATGCCCCCGAGCTCGGGGAAAAGTTCTTCGAGTGGTACGGGGCAGTTTTTCGGGAAGGCGCCCTCACCGCACGGGAGAAAGCTCTCATCGCGCTTGCCGTCTCCCACACGGTCCAGTGCCCCTACTGCATCGACGCCTACTCGAAGGGCTGTCTCGAGAAGGGCGTCGATCTTGACCAGATGACCGAAGCAGTGCACGTGGCCGCGGCGATCAAGGCCGGAGCTGCCCTCGTTCATGCCACGCAGATGCGCGGACACGTCCAAAAGATCAGCATGTGAACCGAGCCGAACGGTCATGACGCGCGCGCTTCCCACCGTATCCGGTGCCCTGTCTGATTCGCCCGCCGCCCAGCGAGCGCTGCTCCGAAGACTCCCCTTGGTGCAAAGCTTCGAAGCGGCGCTCCGCGCGGCTGATTCGTGGCCCCTCACGCCGACCGAGCTTCAAATCCTCCAAGTCAACGTCGGAAAGGTCTGCAATCAGAGCTGTCGCCACTGCCACGTCGGTGCCGGTCCACACCGAACCGAGTCCATGGCCCAACGAACATTCGAGCACTGCCTCGAGGCGATCCGGGCCGCAAACGTGCAGACCGTCGACATCACCGGGGGCGCCCCCGAGCTGAACCCCCATTTCCGTTGGTTCGTGGAGCGATGCCGGAGCCTCGGATGCCACGTGATGGACCGCTGCAACCTGACGATCCTCATGACCAGGCCTCATGCTGACCTTCCCGAGTTCTTCGCCCAGCACGAGGTCGAGGTAGTTTGCTCTCTCCCGCACTACCGAGCGCTGGGTACCGACCGACAGCGCGGCGAGGGGGTGTTCGAAAAGTCGATCGCGGCTCTTCGAAGGCTCAACGAGGTCGGGTACGGGAACGGGACATCGGGACTCCGCCTGTGCCTCGTCACCAATCCTGTCGGCGCCTTCCTGCCAGGAAGCCAGGCCGCCCTCGAGGCCGAGTGGAAGATGCGGCTGCTTTCGGACCACGACGTCGTGTTCGACGCACTCTATACAATCACCAACATGCCCATCAGTCGCTTTCTCCAGTGGCTGCTCGAGACGGACAACCTCGACGAGTACATGAGTCGGTTGGTCCAGAGCTTCAACCCGGCCACCGCTCGCGGGGTCATGTGCCGAAACACTCTGAGCGTGGCTTGGGACGGGCGACTCTACGACTGCGACTTCAATCAGATGCTCGAACTTCCCCTCGAACGCGGAGCGCCTCTCCACATCGCCGACTTCGACCCGAACCGCGTTCGAGAGCGTCGCATCGCCGTGGGGCCGCACTGCTTCGGCTGTACGGCGGGGGCGGGTTCCAGCTGCGGCGGCGCCACGACCTGAGTCTGCGACGTCGGGGGACTCAAACGAGTTCGAGCACGAAAGAGATGCCGGTACTCATGAACAGGATCGCCAGAACCTTGGCGAAGGAAACAGGCTCCCGGAAAAACACCCGACCAAAGAACACCGAAAGCACCATCCCGAGGGCGCGCTTCACCGCTTCGAACAGACTCACGAGGACCACGCGAATGGCCAGGAGCTGAAGGCCCAGGGCGGCCACTGCACTCACACCACCGAGCGCGAGGAGGCCAAAGCTCTCGCGGGAAAGGGCCAAACGACCGAGCTCCCCTCGCACCGCCAGATAGGTCGCCATGCCCAGTGCCACTCCGCCGGAGAGCACCGAGGCGTGGAGGCCCACTCCGGCGTGGCGCAAGGCAAGCTTGTCCAAGATCGGC
This sequence comes from Polyangiaceae bacterium, assembly GCA_050289625.1. GTDB lineage: Bacteria > Myxococcota_A > Polyangia > Polyangiales > Polyangiaceae > NIC37A-2. The sequence continues at coordinate 3,773 of JBNKGC010000006.1, forward strand.
GACAGAGCCCAGAGGAGCGCAACGGCCAGCATGTAGGAGGCACCCCGTTCCCGAAAGAGCGCTGTCACGAGCGTCCACGGTCGTCGGAGGGCCCGGGGCTCTGCGTTCAGGAGGAACGCGCCGCAGATCACGAAAACTACTCCGAGCCACTGACCTTGCCTCAGGAGTTCCCCCAAAAGCGGGATCCCGAGAAGCGCGGCGAACACTGGCGTGAATGAGAGCAGGGGGATCGTCACGCTCAAGTGGCCGATACGAACCGCTTCGAGAAACAGAAGGTTCGCCACGATGTTGAGGGCCACCGAAGCCAGAGCGGGCGGGAGGTATTCGGTCGATCCGATGCCCTGCCCGTCGACCAGCGCCCAGACGACAAAGCCCGGAAGCTGCGCCAGGCTGATCCACACGCTCAGAACCACCACGTCGATGCGCCGCACGAGGAACTTGCGCACCACGTCGAAGGTGGACCAGGCCACCGTCGAGGCCAAGGTTACGGCCAGCGCCGGGCTGATGATCACGCAGGTCCGGTCGCTTTCCGTCCTCGGTCAGACGATGCCGAGACGACGGCGCACCGCCATCGCTGGATCGCTCGTCCAGAAGCGCAGCAGGTCCCGCACTACGTGCATCCCGCGCGCCTGAGCCTCGGAGTCCAAGGAGGCTCCGTCGCCCTCGAGTCGGCGCACCAGGGCGACGGAAGAACGTACGTCGTCCGCGACCACCAGAGCCGCCCGCGCCGCGGTCACTCGCGCGCGGCGGACGAACTTGCCCGAGTCCACGTAGGGCCCGTGCACGAAGGCGCGCGCGGCGTCCTCGAAGCGCCCTCGCCCGAGCCAGGAAATGGCCTTGGGAACCCGCTTCGACAAGGCCATGACCGCGTCCTCGTCGGCGCTGCTGCCCCCAAAACTCGGATCAACCGTTCGCCCTGCCGCCCGCAGCAAGAGCCCCACTTCTTCGGCTGACACGGCATCCACGACGTGCAGTCGGCGCGCCAGGTTCGCAAGGGGACGCCCGATCGTGAACACCTGATCCACCTCGGACAGATCGGTGTACCAACCCGGCAGGATGATGCCCACTGGATCGGTCAGCACGGCCATGACCGGTCCGTGATAGTTCATCGCCGGATACAGATCGAAATCCGGGGCACCGAAGATTCGCGCGACGCGATCCGCAACGGGACGCAGCGGATGCTGCATCCTGGACGTCACGCGGTCGCGAGCGGTAACCCCGTACTGCTCGACGTCTTGAGGGAAGACCTTCCCCAAACCGTCCGCGAGCTGCCCCAGCAGGGCAACCGCTTCGGCCTCACCCCCGAGGGCATCGATCGTGGCGAAAGCGTCGGAGTCGAACCCACCATCCGCGACCTGTCCGGTCCGCGGCACGCGGGCCGCCCAAGTCGACTTCTGGAGCTCGTTGGCGCCCCCGAGCAACACCAGGGAACCGAGAGCGAGGTGCGCCTCGACGTTGCGTCCCAAGGCCTCGAAGACCTCCGCCAGATCTCGCCACGTCTCGATCCGCATCGGATCCATGTCGAGCACTCGACGGAGCTCCTCGAGCGCACGCTCCCCGCCCCCTGCGCGCTTCAAGCGAGTGGCGAGCTCCACGCGAAGAGCCATGTCGCGCGGTTGGTGCGAGAGCCCGCGTTCGAGGGCCTGAATGCTCTTCGCGGGATCGCGCAAACGATCCGCGAGTACTCGCCCGAGTTCCAAGTACGCTTCGGCGAGCTCACCGCCCGGGGTGCCACCGATACTGCAGAACTCGTTCAGAGCGCTGGCGTAGCCGGCCCATCGCTTCTCGGAGGCCTCCAGTTTGCCGCCGGTCAGGAGCTCCCGAAGGCCCTTGCCTGCCTCGCCGGCGGGACCGCACAGGCGCACCGCGGATTCATACGCCGAGGCTGCGGCTTCGACGTCACGCCGCTCGTGGTTCAGGCGGCCAAGCATCGTGTATGCCTTCGCCTTCGCCTTCGGGTCGGTACTGAGCTCCGCCAAGCGCTCTGCGGTGGCCACCGCGTCCGCCTCGCCTGCACTCATCTGCAAAGCGAGCAATCGCTGGAGCGCCTCGCGATGGTCGGGGCTCTGTTCCAGCACCGAATCGAGAGCGGCCCGCGCCAACTTCGGTTCGTCGAGTCTTTCGTGCAAGAGCTCCGCGAGCCGTAGGTTGACCGCAGTGGCCACCTTGGGCTCGGGTTTCGCCGACAGCACGCGCTGCAATCGAATCACGGCCTCGCGCCACTGCTTGTCGCGGCCGTAAAGCTCGGCCAGCTCGAGCAGAGTGGGAACGTTCCTCGGAAGCTCCTTCTCGACGCGACCGAGAGCAGCGAGCGCAGCAGGCACGTCGCTCTTCTTGTCCGCGTAGAGGCCGGCCACCGCGATCCAGTGGCGCGCACCGCGCTCCTTGGTGCTCGCGTTCTGTGCCGCCCGCGACAGCACGGTGATCAGGCGATCGATGTCCCCCATCGACGCCAAGAGATCCACCAGACGGCTCGCTGCGGGCAGGTGATCCGGGTTCACTTGAAGGGCGCGCTCGAGCGCTGCAACCGCACGGTCCACCGCCCCGCTTTGCTTGCGAGCTTCGGCGGCTTGAACCAGAAGCGCGGCCGCACGCTCGAAGTCCTTGGTGACCTGAGCCTCGCCCTCGGCTGCCTCGGCCATCAGCTCCGGATCGCCAACGGCCTCGGCAACCCGGCTCACGCCACGGGCCGCCGCAACGTTCTCGCCTTCCTTCTCGAGAGCGTAGCGATACTGCTCGAGAGCCCGCACCGGATTCGATGGCTCGAAGTACTCTCCCAAACGGGTTGCATGGGCTGCCGCCAAGGCCGTCTGCTCGGCGAGGGTGTGGAGCTTTGCATCCACCTGGGCGAGGGTCTCGTCCGATTCGGACGAGATCGCCCGTTGCTCGACCAGCTCGAGGGCACGCCGGTCTTTGGGCGCCAGCTGGAGGATGCGACCGAGCTCCTCGGAAACCTCAGCGCCGTCCCCGAGCCGAACCAACTCCCGAAGCGCAGCCACCTTCTCCCCCGCGTCCGCAAAGGTGTTTGCCTGCAGGTTGAGAATCCGGCGCAAGTTCTCCACGTCCCCGGAATCGGCATAGAGGACCTCGAGCGCCAGAAGCGCCGCGGGATGCTGCGGCTCTTCCGAAAGCACCGCCTCGTACGCCTGGGCGGCGCCGCTCGCATCCCCAAGATCATCGCGGAGAACCTCGCCCGCGCGAAGACGTGCCCCGACTCGGATCAACGGATCGCTCGCGTGCGAGGCTTCATCTTCCAGAGCCCGAACGAGTTCTGCGTGAGCTCCCTTCTCGGACAAGAGCCGCGAGCGCCCATCCAGGGCCGCGCGCAACTCTGGATCTCCGCGCAGCGCGAGCTCGTACGAAGCGAGCGCCCTGTCGGGCTGGTCGAGCAGATTCTCTTGCACTTCTCCCAAGCGAAGCGCAACGACCGCGCGCTTGCGCTCGTCGTCAATCCTCGCGAGCTCGCCCTCGAGGAGCTTCGCCAACTCCTTTTCTCGCCCATTTTCCGCGAGCTTTCGCTGAAGGGCCTCGAGCGCCGCAGTGTGAACAGGAAGCGCGTCGATGGCCTTGCGATAGTTCGCGATCGCGTCATCGTCGCGGCCCATCCGCTCCTCACAGAGCACGCCCATCCGATAGTAGATGTCAGCCTTGGCGCGAGGTCCCGCCGCGAGTGGGAGCTCGCTTCGGTAGACCTTGAGGAGGTCTTCCCATCGGCCTGCGCGAAAGTGGATCCTGCCAAGGCTCGACAGAGCCGGCGCGTAACGGGGATCGAGGTGCAAGACCGCGTCGTAGAATGCGAGCGCTGCATCGTCGTCACGCAGGAGCTCCTCGCTCACTTCCCCGGCTCGGTGCAAAAGAGCCACCTTGCGTCGCGGATCGTCGAGGAGCTTCGCCTCGTGCTCGAGGGCGAAGACCAGCACGTCGTAGTGCGCACTCCGCTCGGCGGCCCGCTGCATGGCGTGCACCGCACCCAGATGACCGTCGTCGAGGTCGAGAATGCGCTTGTACGTGTCCAGCGCCGTGCCCGCATCGTCCAGAGCGTCCTCGTGGATGCGTCCGATCTTGAAGAGATAAGTGAACTGGGTCTCCTCGTCGGCCGCGAGCTCCACGGCTCGCTCGAATAGCTCCACCAGCTCGGCGTACTTTCGCGTTTCCGTGTAGAGGCGGGCCAGGGCCCTGAAGGATGGGTCGTATCCAGGGACGAGGCCGAGGGCGCGAGCGTGCTCCGCCATGGCGCGTTCGCGACTGCCGAGATGACGCTCATGGATTTCCGCGATGCGGAAGCGAGCCGCAGCACGGCGCAAGTTATGGTGCGAGTTTTCTGCCTCGCGGAGGTGAAGCGCGACCAGCGGCTCCCACGCCCCGCGGCGTGTGTAGATCTTCGCTAGGGCTTGGAGCACTGGCGCATGGGTCGGCTCGTCGGCGAGCGCGCGCTCGTACCAGGTGATGGCTGCCTCCTCGTTACCCACCTCCGTCGCGTTGAGGTGCCCGAGCCTCTGCATCAATTCGACGCGCTTCGACAGGTCCTCGGTGCGAGCGACCAGACGCTCGAGCACGTTGACCAGGCCAGCGGAATGTCCGGCGGCCTCGTACATGCGAACGAGCTCGTCAAGCACCAGCGTGTCGTCGGGCGCTTGCTGATACGCCCGCTCCAGGGCCTGAATGGCCCCATCGATGTTCCCCAAACGATCGGCGAGGAGCCGCCCAATCCGATAAAGCGCGGCCGCGCGCAGTTTCGGGTCTCGCGCCTGCTCGACCTGACGCTCCAACGCAGCGATCAAATCCTTGAAGCGGCGTTGTGACCCGTGAAGGCGTAGGAGATCGCCCAGCGCTCCGGACGCATGGGCATGGGTATCGAACGCGCGCTGCAAGAGCTCCGTGGCGAGACCCACATCGCGCTTCTTCACCTCGGTCAGGCGAGCACGAGCGGCGATCTGTGCCGCGCGAACCCGCTCGTCACCGGTCGACAGGCGCGTCAATCGGTCGAGGGTCTGATCGAGCTCGTTCCAGGCTGCCGCGCGCCTCTGGGAGCACGCAACGGCCCGCAGAATCGAGGCATCGGAGGGATCGAGCTCGAGCGCTGCTTCGTATGCGGCGCGCGCTTCGGCCTTCTTGCTCAGGCGGTCCTCCAGCAATCGGCCCTTTTCGTAAAGGAGCGCCGCCTTGTCATTTGCCGGCCCCGTCAGACGCACTTGCGCGTCATACAGGGGAAGCGCCGCATCCCACTTCTTGGTTGCGAGCAGCACGCGGCGGAGACCCGCCACCGTTGGTTCGTGACTCGGCAGGCGGTTGAGCGCCTCGCGGTAGTGCTTGATGGCCTCATCCGCCTCGAGTAGCGGATACTCCAAGAGACGGGCGCACTCGTAGTGGAGGCGGCCGAGTCGCGTGGGATCGGTCACCTCGGTGAGGCGGCCTTTGCAGTGCTCGAGGAGCTCGCGCGCCGACGCCTTGCGATCCACCGTGCCACGGGGCACGAGGGAAGAGCGCTCCGCGTCGCCCTCGTAGAGTCGCTCGCTCAGCGGTGTGAGCGGCGCAGGCGCAGGGGCATCTGCCGCGGTCGCAGGCGGACGACTGCTCGGTGATCGACGAACTGGCGGAGGCGGCGGCGTACCCGAAGGCTTCGCGACCGGCGCAGTCGGGGTGACGTCGATCGGCACCGGAGCTGCGGCTACCGCCGGGGGCGGCAGGTCGAGGGGCGATGGTGGCGCTGGCGCCTTGGACAGCGGGGTCGGTGGTCGCGGGGGCGGTTTCGGCGACGAGGACGCCGGAGCTCCGCTCGAGATCGGCGGAGCCCCGAGAATCGCGGGAGTGGGTGGAGCAAGCTCTTCCCTCTTGGGCGGAGCTGGAGGACCCGAGCGCGGCGTGCTCGACGGAGGTCCTGGAGGCGGCGGGGCCTGCCGGGAGGCGCCCGGCGTGGGAGGCGGCGGCGCCATCGGGGGAGCACGACGCGGGCCACCCTTCCGCGCGGGAGGCGGTGGCGGGTTGGAACGAGGCGGGCTCGGACGCGCCGAGTCCGCTCGGGCCGCGTCCGACCGAGGTAGCGGAGAACGGGAGGGAACGGGCCGCGGGGGAGCGCTCGGGCGCGACAGTTCCGGCGGCTCGCTGCTTGGCGGTTCGCTGCTCGGCGGTTCCGAGCCCGGGGAAGATCCCGAAGGAGCGGCCTGCTTCGGCCCGGACCCGGGCGGCTCGCGGCCGGAGGGCGAATTCGAACGGTTCGAGGAAAGGGGCTTCTTCGTGGCTTTTTCCGTCATGTCGACTCGGGCACAGGCAGCTTACTCTTTTTTTTTCGGTTTCCAGGCTCGCGCGTACCGAGTCGGAAGAACGAACCACGTTCCAGCCAAATCGGGCTCGACTTCGGCGATCGACCCCAAACGCTTCAGGCCCCTGACGTTGAGGATGGGGTCGTGCTATCAGACGCGCGCCGTGCGTCCCCCCGCCGATCTACTGATTTTTCGCAACGTCCGAGCGATCGACCCATCGTCGGGACTCGACGCGGTAACCGACCTAGTCATTGAGCGTGGGATCATCACCCGAATCGGCGCCGACGCCGGCCGTGAGTGGGCCGATCGCGAGACGTCGCGTGTGATCTCGGGTGAGGGCAAGTGGTTGGTCCCCGCGTTCGTCGACCTCCACGCACACCTTCGCGAGCCCGGTCAGGAATACAAAGAAGACGTACACTCCGGGCTTCGGGCAGCTGCGGCCGGTGGCTACGCCCACGTGTGCGTCATGCCGAACACCAAGCCGGTGAACGACACGCGGGCCGTCACCGAGCTGATGCTGGCGCGCGCCCGCGAACTCGACGGAACCACGCTCCACCCCATCGCTGCCATCACCAAAGGCCAAAAGGGGCAGGAGCTGACCGAGATGGCTGACCTCCGCGACGCAGGAGCCATTGGTGTGAGCGACGACGGTGTCTGCGTCATGTCCGCCGCGGTCATGCGCCAGGCGCTACAGTACGCCAGAAATTTCGACATGCCGGTCATCCAGCACGCCGAAGATCACGACCTGACGGCCGGAGCGACGATGCACGAGGGTGCCGTGTCGGCAAAACTCGGGCTCAGGGGTTGGCCGCGCGTCGCCGAGGACATCATCATCGCCCGCGATGTACTTCTCGCCGAGTACGTCGGCGCGCGCTACCACGCCGCACACCTCTCCACTGAAGGGGCCGCCCGGATCATTCGGGAGGCCAAGAGTCGGAACTTGCCGGTGACGGCGGAGGTCACGCCGCATCACCTCCTTCTCACCGACGCTGCGGTGGTCGGCTATGACACCGCCTGCCGGGTCAACCCGCCCCTGCGCGAAGAGCAGGACGTGGCAGCCCTCCGCCGCGCGCTGGCCGACGGCACCATCGACGCCATCGCCACTGACCACGCACCGCATTCGCGCCTGGAGAAGGACGTAGAGTTTGCGGCCGCCAGTCCCGGCATGATGGGTCTCGAGCTCTGCTTCGGTCTGCTGGTACAACTCGTCGGACGAGACGGGCTCACCCTCGGCAGGCTGCTGGACGCGATGTCGACCGCCCCAGCCAAGGTTGCGGGCATCGATCCCCCGCGGCTCCGCGAGGGTGCCCGAGCAGAGCTCACCTTGATCGATCCCGAGGCGCGCTGGATCCCCGCCGAGCGCCGCCTCCAAACGAAGAGCCTGAACTCGCCCTTCTTGAAGAGCGAGCTCGGTGCCAAGGTTCTACTGACGATGGCCCACGGCGCCATCGTCTTCGAAGACGCAGGAGAAGCCTCGTGACGCGTGCCTACCTCGCCCTTGCCGACGGAACCATTTTCGAGGGGCGAAGCTTCGGAGCCGACGGAGAGACCACTGGTGAGGTGGTCTTCACCACCGGAATGACGGGCTATCAGGAGATCCTCACCGACCCGTCGTACACCGGTCAGCTCGTGACGATGACCGCGCCACATATCGGGAACACGGGGGTCAACTCCGAAGATCCGGAAAGCGTGAACGAAAAACCGCAGGTGAGCGGCTTCATTGTCCGCGATCCGAGCCCGGTCGTATCGAACTACCGCTCTCAGGAGAGTCTCGGCGATTACCTCCGTCGTCAGGGCATCGTCGCCATCGGCGGCATCGACACCCGGAGCCTCACGCGACACCTCCGCGATCACGGATCCCAGAACGGCTGCATCGGAACAGGCAACCCGGCCGATCTCGTCGACAAGGCCAAGGCAGCTCCTTCGATGGAGGGGCTGGATCTCGTCCAGCGGGTCACGCCGGGGCAGGCCTACGACTTCACGGAGTCGATGGCCGGGTGGTCACCCGAGGTGAACGGTCGACCCCTGGTCGTTCCGCACGGCGATCCCCTTCACGTCGTGGCACTCGACTTCGGAGCGAAGCGAAACATCCTGCGCTGCCTCGTCCAGGCAGGGTGCCGGGTGACCGCCGTCCCGGCCAGCGCCAGTGCCGAAGAGATCCTGGCGAAGAACCCCGACGGGGTGTTCTTGTCCAATGGCCCCGGTGATCCGGCCGCGGTCGGCTACGCCGTCGACACCATCAAGGCCCTCCTCGGCAAAAAGCCGATCTTCGGTATCTGCCTCGGTCATCAGCTCTTGGCGCGTGCGCTCGGCGCGAACACCTACAAACTGAAGTTCGGCCACCGGGGCCTGAACCAGCCAGTGCAAGATCTGTCGACCGAGCGCGTCGAGATCACGAGCCAGAACCACGGTTTCGTCGTGGACGTCGATTCGATCGGAAACGTCGCCCGGACCACGCACCTTCATCTCAACGACGGCACCAGCGAAGGGCTCGAGGCCCCGGACGCGAAAGCCTTCAGCGTCCAATACCATCCGGAGGCGGCAGCGGGTCCCCACGACGCGTTCTACCTTTTCGAGCGCTTCACGAACTCGATGCGCTCCTGAGGTGAACCGAACTCCGAGCGGGCGCGCCCTCCCCCTCCGCAAGTGACGGAGCTGGTACCCGAATCACCCACGATCCATGAGTCACGCCGACGACACCTCCCGGCCTCGCCGCACGATCCACTTCGTGAGCCTCGGTTGCCCGAAGAACCGGGTCGACAGCGAGGTCATGCTCGGAACCGCACGGGGCCAGGGCTTCGAGCACGTGAGTGATCCAGCCGAAGCCGAGGTCATCGTCGTCAACACTTGCGGCTTCATCGACGCGGCAAAGCAGGAATCGATCGACACCATTTTGGAGCTGTCCGAGCAGAAGCAGTCGGGTCGCTGCGAAAAGCTCGTGGTCACCGGTTGCCTGAGCCAACGGTACCCAAAAGAGCTGGCCGAAGGCCTTCCCGAGGTTGATCACTTCCTCGGCTCGAGTGACATGCCGAAGATTAGGCATGTCCTTTCCGAGAAGGCGGATCGCATCCTCGTCGGAAACCCGGCCGACTGGGTAGTGAGCTCCGAGGATCCCCGAACCCTCTCGACCCGCGGTGCAAGCGCCTACTTGAAACTCGCCGAGGGGTGCAACCGAAGCTGCTCGTTTTGCGTAATCCCGAACCTGCGCGGCAAGCAGCGCTCTCGGCGCATCGCGGACGTCATCGCCGAAGCCGAGCGTCTGGTTCGAGCAGGCGTGGTCGAAGTGAATCTCGTCTCGCAGGACACGATCGCCTACGGCCGGGATCTCGATGACGGTTCGAACCTGACTCGCCTCGTGGAGCAGGTGGCGGGCGTTGCGGGACTCGAGTGGCTCCGCATTTTCTATCTGTATCCCGAAAAGCTCGACGACGGGCTCGTGGATCTCCTCGCCGACCATTCCCAGGTCTTGCCCTACGTGGACATGCCGCTGCAGCACGCGGCAGATGGCATGCTCCGACGCATGCGCCGAGGTCACGGAGGCAAGCGCTTGTACGACCTGGTCGAGCGTCTGCGCTCCCGGATTCCCGACCTCACCTTCCGCACGGCCTTCATCGTCGGGCATCCCGGTGAGACCGAGGCGGAGTTCCAGGAGTTGCTCGACTTCGTCGAGTGGGCTCGGTTCGACCGCGTGGGGGTCTTCAAGTATTCGGACGAGCCGGAGGCCCACGCGAGCACCCTCGACGGGAAAGTGCCCGAAGAAATCCAAGACGAGCGCGCGGACCGGCTCGCCACGCTGCAGCGCCGGATCAGCTCGGAGAAGAACGCCGCGCTCGTCGGGCGCCGGCTTCGTGTGCTCGTCGAAGGACCGAGCGAAGAAAGCGAGCTCGTCATGGTAGGCCGCCACCAAGGACAGGCTCCGGAAATCGACGGCTGCGTCTATCTCTCGGGTGGGCTCGTCTCCCCTGGGCAACTCGCCGAAGTCGAAATCACCCAGGCCACGGAGTACGATCTCCTCGGCGACGTCGACGAAGCCTCCATCGTAACGCCCGGCGGGCTCGCTGCCTCCCCGAGCGCCCTCATCCACCACTCGAGCGATGGTCGACGAGTGCTGCGCACGCTCGCCTGAACCGCATGCGTACGGGGGCTGAACGGCACCCGCAGACGAGGCGGCTCAGCTGCGACGGGGTCTTCGGGCGCGTGTCCACCCGAGTGGAGGGTCGATCCTACTCGCCTGCCGCGCCACCGGCACCGCCTGCACCGCCGGCTGCACTGCTCGACTCGTTGTCCGGGATCCGGAAGTAGAGGACAGGGCTGCTGACCGTGTCGCGTGCGTACCAGAAGGAGATCTCGTCATCGACCCGGGCGTTGATGACGAAGTCGTAGGATCCATCACCGTCCGTTTGCTCGCCCGCCACCAGGTTCGTGCGGTTGTTCAGCGCGAACACCTGCGAGTTCGGAAGCACCGTGCCACTCAGACGAACTTCGCCCAGGGCATTCGGTCCCTCGATGTCCGGGCGTGCCGGTGGTGGCAGAGGAAGGGTGGGTGACAGGCATGCGACTGCGGAGACCGCCGCAAGCGCGAAAGCCACCAAGCGCCTCGTGAGTCGGAAGCTGGATGACACGTGGAAGGAACGTAGCACGAGGTATGCCGTCTCGTACGAGGTCGTTTCGCTCCGTTTTCTCTGGTTTTTTGCGATGGCGGGTCGCGACATTCGCCAACTTCGTTGCCACCGCTGCGCAGCAGTCGAAAACCGCGGTGACCGTTTGGCAATCGGCCCAACGGCCGCCCTTTAATCTCAGTTCGAGACGTGACCCCGCCCCGGCACCACTCTTCGGTCGTTCACTCGACTCGTGGGGGAAGGTCGGTGCACCTGGGCGAGACCGGTCCCGTTCGTCTTCCTGGCGAGCTGGGTCGCGCAGTCGTGGGGAACGGACCCGTACCCGAGCTCTGCGTCAGCTGCCCCGGAAGCGATGGTCGTAAGAAGCGCGGCGAGTGCCGGGATTACTGTGCGTTCCGAGGACGTGCGGTTCCCTCAGGCCCCTGAGGTGGGTCTCCGAGCACTCACGGAGAGCGTCCCGGTCGTATTCCTCGGCTCGGAAAATGGCGGGGCCCGCGACGTTTACGAAGCCAGCGCTCGGTTCAGCCCCGAGGGCTCTCTGGTCGAGATCCGAAGCCCACGGAACCTCACCAGAACTGAAGATGCCGACGAGCGCGGCCTTGTGGCTCGGGGTGACCACACGGCATGGTGGATCGGAGCGGGAGAATCGGACGTCGTCTTTGTGCTCGAACGCGGTGGCGAGAAGCTGCCCGAACGCTGGTCCGCAGTGCAGCGAGTCCAAAAGCAGGTCGAGACGTTCCAATTGCTCGGAACCTTCGACGTTCCCAGTCGCAGGAGTCTTCGGCTCCCCCACGGGTGTCGGGTCAAGTCCCTCTCCGACTCCTCCGAAGCCCTCGACGTGGTGACCAGTCAAGGGCTCCACCGGGTCGCCTGGGACGGCATCGACCTGGGATTGAACGGGCTCCCGGCGCACCACCTCGAGCTCGGCGAGCCAGGAAACATCGTCACCTGGGCCGCGGAGCGTCTCCGGGACAGTTTCGTGGGGGAGAGAGGCGTCGAGTTACTCAAGCTCGTTGGCTTCGCAGGGCGTGACTATGCCGATCGCCTCGTGGGGGCCGTCACCGATCCCGATGGATCCGAGCGCGCCTCTTTCGAGCTCGCGGTCCCGCTGGACCTCATTCGCCGCGCGCCCGTCGATCGCCACACGGGATGGCCGCCAGCTCCGCTCACGCCGATCTTGTCGCAGCCGCTCGAGGGAGAAGGTCAGTGGGTGCCTCTCGCCGAAGATCCTTTCGTCGCGCAGTGGAGAGGTGAACCCACGCCCCTGTCGGTGTCCTTCGTTCGTCCCGACCCCAAACGCCCCCACACGCTCGCATACGTCGCCATTTGGGATCCTCGCCGCATCGAGCTCCATGCTGTCAGTGGAACGCTGGAACCCAAGAGCAGCACCGGTGAGTTCGGCGACGGCCTCATTCCCCGCGATCCTCGTGTGATGGGCCGGCTGGTAGGCGCCTTCAACGGCGGCTTCCGATCGCGACATGGCCAGTTCGGCATGATGACCGAGCGGCGGGTTCACCTACCCCCGAAACCCTACGCAGCGACCGTCGCTCGCCTCGATGATGGTTCGACCGCATTTGGAACCTGGCCCGCACGGGGGGAAATCCCCGAGAGCATCGTGTCGTTCCGTCAGAACCTCACCCCCCTCATCCAAAACGGTGTCGACAATCCCTACAGACGCCATTTTTGGGGAGGAATGCCCGAGGGGTGGCAGTACGAATCCTTCACCGTCCGTACGGCCTTGTGTCTGACGGAGGAAGGGTTCGTCGCATACGTTTACGGGACCTCCCTCAGTCCGAGCACGTTGATCACAGCGGCCCGAGCAGCTCGATGTACGTACGCGCTACACCTCGACATGAACGCAGGACACACCGGGTTCGAGCTGTATCGGGTGACCCGGTCCACCGCGGCGCAGACGGACGCAGGCTCGCGGGCGGCCAGCACGAAGTATCAAGCGAGGGGTCCCGTGCCGCACATGAGCGGATATCAGTTCGCGACTCGTCGCCTCGTGCGCGGGATGGCGCTCATGAACTTCCCTCGCTACCTCGATCGGCAGGCGCGCGACTTCTTCTACCTGACCCTGGTGCCTCAGGTGCCGACAGTTTCGCTGCCGACCGACTGGGTCTCCGACCCACCGGGTAGCGGGTGGCTGCTCGAAGGCTTGCCTCAGCACGGATGGCCAAGCGCGGTGGCATATGCCAGGATCCAGCCGGAGCCAGGGTGGCACGCGCACCTTCTCGAGCTCGATCCTCGGCGCCTCGAGCCGGGAGGGTCGGGTCCCGCCGTCGTCTCTTTTCGAGCCCCCGACGCGCGAACACCCCATTCCCAGGGGGCCGCGGTCGCCCTCTGGTGGACGAGAGAACGCTTTTCCCTCCAGGCCCGGGCTCCGGCGGGCGCGAAAAAGATCGCCGCGCTTCCTCCCACCGAAAACGGGCCTGCTGCGTTGGCCACCACCCCGGAGGGAACCCTGCTCTACGTGGAGCTGGAGGGCGACCCGCCGCGCTCCGCAGAGGGACCGAAGATGGCCCGAGCTATCCTGCACCGCCTGCGATGCCAGCAAATTATCGGTCTCAATGCACCGTGGCGCTCGCGTTTCCCGTCGACCTCCGAGGATCACGACCAGCCCGCCGATCAATCGGAGCTGACCTTCACGCGCGCTCTGGGTCCCCGGGGAGAGACCCTCTTTGCGGACACGCCCGTGGTCCCCCCCGAGATCTGGGCTTTCGCGCAGCGGAGAGGCCCCTGAGGCGGTGCGAAACCCACGAAACGTCGCCTTCCCGGGGCGCGCGGCTCGGTAGCGCTCCTCGGAAAGCAATCGCCTGACCAGGCCGGAACCCTTGCCCCGGGAAGCAACGCGCGCCCAATCGCGGATTATTCGCCCCGCTTCCACGATCTAGCGCAAAATCACGGCTCAACCGCTGGGACGATTTTGGGTTTCCCGCTCGCCAACCCTCAGAGTGCGGGCTATTGTGCCGCCAACGAAATTTCCACAGAACCTCAGTCGACTCGAGCCGAGCTCCCCACTGCCGGGCGAACGAATCGTAACCCGCAGCTGAAGTCGGCACCGGGAGTCCCCTCCTCCCTGAGCGAGTCCGTGTGGCACGAGGCAGGTGCAACCTGGACCCGAGACCTGAGATCGAATTGTGCGGCGGCGCGAAGAAGCATGCGGCGCCACATCAGGAGAACAACCGAGAAATGAGCGACAAAGGCGGTTCCGATCTGGACGTTTTCGAAGGGCTGTCGAAGAAGCCGTCAGCGCCTCCGAGTGCTGCGCGCCAGGGCACGCTGCTTGGTCTCGCTGCGCCTCCGCCTCCGCCTCCGCCGAGCAAGTCCGCGGTATCGCAGCCGCCTCCGAGCAAGGCGGCTGCTCCGGCGCCACCGCCTTCGTTCAGCAAAGGCCCACCACCTCCACCGCCGTCGGTCGTCGGAGCTCCGACTCCTCCATCTCGATCGCGCGCGTCGGCTCCGCCGCCCCCTCCGCCATCGGCCCTGGGCGCACCGGCCCCACCCCCCATCCCTTCGGCCGCGGCCAAGCCGCCCATGGCAAGCGGGGACGACGAGACGCCGCGGCCGTCCGCGGCGCCACCTGTACCGCCTTCTCCCTCGCTCGCCGCGGCGCCACCGCCGCCGGTACCCTCTTCCGCAGCGGCACCTCCGCCGCCACCCACTCCGTCGGCGGCCGTGGCACCCCCGCCACCGGCTCCTTCGAAGTTGGCGTCGCCACCCCCGGCCCCGAAGCCGTCGGTCGTTCCTCCGCCACCACCCGTGTCGGCGGCTGCGCCCGCGCCTCCCCCTGCCCCGGTCGACATGGACTGGGACGACGAGGACGAAAAGACGACTGTTTTCGACCGCTCGGACGAGGACTCCGCGCGAGCGCTGCTGCACAACACGGCGCCCCCTCCCGCGCCGAAGCCCGCGGCTGGCGCCCCGATGCCGACACGTTCGGCCCCACCACCGCCCCCCTCACCGTCGATGGCCGCGGCACCGCCGCCTTCGATGCCTCGCCCTAGCGCAGCGCCATTCAGCAGCAGAACCGCGTCGGCTCCCCCTCCACCGCCCACTGCGAGCCGAGCACCGGCTCCACCCCCTGTCAGTCAGATGGGAATGGCGCCCGCTAGCGCTCAGCCGGTGGCCGCCTCCACCGCTCAGCCCACGGCGATGGAGTTCGCTCCGCGCAAGAGCAACAAGGGGCTCATCTTTGGCGGAGTGGGTCTCGTCGCCGTCGCCGCGGCGGCATTTGCCTTCCTCGGAGGGGGCGGGACGGGCAAGCTCATCGTCACCGTCGCCGGTCCTGGGGGCAAGGCCGTGAGCGGCGTGCAGGTCCTCATCGACGGACAGCCCGTCTGCAGCGAAAGCCCGTGCATCCGCCCCGAGCTCGAACCAGGCGTTCGCATCGTCTCGGTCAAGGCCGACGGCTACGAGCCGACGGCCGGGAAGTCCGTCAAGGTCGAGGCCGGGGAAGAGACTCCTCTCGACATCGAGCTGACTCCTACCGCACCGACCGGCATCAAGGTCACCGCAGAAGGAGCCGGCTTGAAACTCTCCATCGATGGCAAGGAAGTCGGACCCCTTCCCCAGGAGGTGGCGGAGCTCGAAGCCGGTGAGCACACCGTCGCCATCACCGGAAGCGACTACTTCTCCAAGTTCGAAAAGAAGGTAACCGTCAAAGCGGGCGAGATGCTCGAGCTCGATCCAAAGCTCGAACTCGTCAAGGGCGGTCTCACCGTCGAGCTGGGTGAAAATGCTCAGGGCGCCAATGTCATGCTGGAAGGCGCGGGCAAACCCAAGCCTCTGAACAAGCACATCGGCGTGACCATCGAGCTTCCGACGGACAAGAAGTACAAGCTCGTCGCGACGAAGAAGGGCTTCGAGGACTACGAGGAAGAGATCTCCTTCGAAGACGGAAAGCCGGAAAAAACGTTTACCATTTCGCTGACTCCCGAAGGCGACGCTGATTCGGGCAGCAGCGCCAAGAGCACTCCCGGCTCATCGTCCCACGGTTCGGCTCCTTCCACGTCGTCGGGGTCGTCGGCTCCGTCGAGCCAAGCGACCCTGAACATCAACTCGATCCCGGTCTCGAACGTGATCGTCGACGGACGACCCCTCGGTACGACACCGAAGGTGGGCGTCAAGGTAAGCCCTGGCTCTCACACCGTGGTGTTTGTTCACCCGCAGCACGGACGAAAGGTCCGAACCGTCAACGTCGACGCCGGAAAAGCCGCCACTGCGGCGGTGCGCTTCCCCTGAAGACGAAGCGCTGGAGCGTCTACCTCCAGAGCCCCGCCCCTGGCGGGGCTCTTCGCATTTCACCGCTGATCGATCGACGCGGCGATGCTTTCGAAAGAGGAGGCACACCCTTCGTTCTGCGCGGCGCGCACCCCAGCGCATTCGAACGGATCGGTCGCTGGAGCGATCAGCTGAAACTGCGCTCGGTCGACGAGGGGAAGATCGTTTTGGCGCATCTCGTCCATCGCACGCAGACGAGTCTGGGTGTCCTCGGCCAGCTGCGCGCTCTCGATCCGACGTAGGTAGGCGAGGGCCTTCTGACGAACCTCCTCGTTGTCCGATATGGCCAGAACCCTGCGAAGGGAGCGAACGGTGGCCTCCCGCTCACCCGCTCTGGAAAACAGGCTCGCCGCGGTGACGCAGTGATGCGGGATGTTCCCTCCGGCCCCAAGCATGTCGCACGCGTGTGCGAGCACCCGCGCGCCCGCGATCCTCCACTCCTTCTTGTCTTCGTCCGCTGGCAGGTGCGGATACGCCAAATAGGCCATGAACTGCCCGGCGACGAGCGCCAGTTCAGCGTCGTCCGGGAAAGCCTCGAGCCCCCGCTCGAGGATCGTCCTCGCACGACGATAGCGCTCCTTGGGCGGGTCGACCGGCTGCAAGATGATGAGCGTGTCGGCGAGGTAGTACGGATCCCTGAAGCTCGGGTCGAGCGCGGTGATGGTGTCCAGGTACTCGGGGGCGTACTCGTAGAGCCGCTTTTGCTCGAAGTGGATCCCGTACGAGACGAGCACGTGTGCGAAGATCAAGTCTGCCAACGCCGACCGGTAACCCAGACTAGCGACGATGGCCTGCTCCGGTGAAGGAAGTGCGTAGACGTCCGTCTTCGTGCGCAGCGAGTCGAAATCTTCGACGACCCGCGGTCGCACCACCGAAATGACGATCCCCGCCAGCACCAGCAGGCTGAGAGCCAGACCACTTCGAAGAAGATCCCGCTTCCTCGCTTCTTGTTTCGTCGTTCCCTTCACGCCGGGGCCCCGGGCTACTCCACCTCGCGGTGAATTCGAATCGGATAGATGATGGGTTCCCCCTCGTCCCGAGTCTCTCCGGCGATCTCGAAACGACTCTTGATGCCATCCCCGTCCAAGTCACCGAACGCCCGGGCCTCGAAGTGCGCCGCGCCGTCTTCGGATCGACTCTCGAACTCGAACGCAAACGCGTGCTCCACGTCCCAAGCGAACCCCAGACGCCGCCACGTCGGATGATCCCAAGTACCCGGAGGATCGACGACGCGTTCCCCTTGGGGCACCGTCTCCGGGGTGAGCCCCACGGACTCAGGGTACGCCAAAACGGCCGGCACCCCGGCGGCTAGCGCCGTGGCGCTGGCGGCGATGCGCCCGAGCCCGTCCATCGGTTCAGCCAACCGTGACGCCCGCAGGTTGTCGACGAACGTCGGCACCGCGACGGCGAGCACACCGCCGCCGAGTGCAACCGCAATGGCGGCCTGGAGGGGGGTCATGGTGGTCACGGCGCGCGGAACCTAGCACGCTGCGCCAGGCGAAGAACCACCTTCGCAGCCCTCACTCCTTGCCATCTTGTTGGTAGATGAGGTTCGTGAAGCTCGAACCGATATAGAGCGAGGTGTTTCCGTCGACATCCAAATCACCGATGGCCTTCACGACGTACCAAGGCCCCGTGGGCGGGTTCGGCTCGTTGTAGTTCGCGGTTCCTAGACCGACGACCGCTTCGTTCGCGGCGCCCGCGGCGACCGCATACCGATAGAGCACTGCCTGGGGCACGTTCACACCCAGACGCTTGAAGTTGTCGTCGATGAGCCCGACGTCACCACCCCATTGGATCACGTTGCCGAAGGGGACAACCCCAGGGTCT
The DNA here is from genome assembly GCA_050289625.1 of Polyangiaceae bacterium. GTDB lineage: Bacteria > Myxococcota_A > Polyangia > Polyangiales > Polyangiaceae > NIC37A-2. The sequence goes on from JBNKGC010000006.1 coordinate 21,765, forward strand.
GCGGGATAGTACGTGTTCAGACTGCCGGTCACGTCGAGGTACGTGAACGCCTCGTCGTAGTACGCCTCTTGGGCCGTCTTGATCGCGCCAATCACCTGAATGGGCTCGGCTGTCTTTGCGGCGAGGATGTACTTTCGCACACCGTACACGGCGATGGTCGCCAAAATTCCCATGATCACCACGACGATCATCAGCTCGAGCAGAGTAAAGCCCCGGCGGCGCCCGCGCGATGATGAGACGATTGCTGGCAGGGATGTGGACGCTCGATGCATCATTCGGCCTTGTTCTCGATGTAGATGCTCTCGGAAAAGCTCGAGCCCACGAAGACGGAGTTCACTCCGTCCCCGTCGATGTCTCCCAGGGCCTGGATGACGTACCAGGGCTCCACCGTCTGCGCTGGTGTGGGCCAGATGGGCTGAGTCGCCGCGTTCGTCACCGCCTGGACGGAAAGGTCGGCCCCAGCCTGACCGGCAACGGTAGCGTAGCCATAGCGAACCGGGCCAGGCACCGTCACGTTCAGGCGCTGCCAGCTGGCGAAGTTCACGTGACCTGCCTGAACCCAATCGTAGACGGTCTTCTCGTCGGGCGCGGCCATCGGGTACATGGTCGACAGATTTGTCGACACGTCTAGATACGTCAGCGTTTCAGTTCGGTACCGCTCTTGCGCCGCTGCGATGCTCTGAATCATCGAAACCGCCTCGATCGAACGGGACGCCGCGATGTGCTTGCGAAAAGCCACCGAGCCAATTGCGGCCAAGACGCCCATGATCACGACTACGACCAGTACTTCGACCAGGGTGAAGCCCTTCGAACGGATGACCCTTCGACTGGAGGCTCTGGAGGAGGACGAGTTCACAGGGGATCCATCTTCTGGCAAGTCATCGTCGCGCGACCGAAGCGCTCGGAAGCGGGACGCGCGGGGCGACTCGCCGCATCGTAGCACTGGATGGGATGGGATCGGCACGCACGAAACGCGCCGCTTCCGAGCTGGTCGAGGCTGTGCCCCATCGAAGAAGTGAGCGTCTCCCCTACTCCCTCGCACCTCCCCCCGCTCCCTCGCACCCAGGGCTCGCACACGGGGTTCGCGCGCGGGGCTCGCACACGGGCTCGTCATCGGCACCGCTCGCGACCCGACCCTTCACTGTCTCGGGGTTCGCGTGGAGCTTTCGGGCTCCGGCCCCGTTTCGCTCCCGGGCACCTCCAGCGAATGCTTCTCGAGCCGGTAGCGCAGCGAGCGAAACGTGATCCCGAGCAGCTTCGCCGCTTGGGTCCGCACCCCACCCGTCCGTTCGAGGGCTTCCAGCAGGAGACGTCGCTCCAGTTCATTCATGACCGCATCGAGCTCGCAGCCTTCCGGCGGTAGTTCCGACAGCTGGGGTCCCGTTGCGCCTGCGACTCCGCTCAGGGCCGAAGGAAGATCACCCAAGCCGATGCGCGACGAGCACGCGAGCGCTACGGCCCGCTCCACGACGTTTTCCAGTTCGCGGACGTTTCCCGGGAACTCGTAGTGGCCCAAGGCGCGCTGAGCATCCGCCGTAAAACCCGTGATTTCCTTTCCCATCTCTTTGGCGAAGCGTTCGGCGAACCGGTCTGCGAGCACTGGTACGTCTTCACGCCGTTCTCGCAACGGGGGGAGCTCGAGACGGATCACGTTCAATCGGTAGTAGAGGTCCTGCCGAAAGCGACCGGATTCCACGTCGGCCTCCACGTTGCGATTCGTCGCCGCCAAGACCCGAACATCCACCGAGACCTCCTGCGCCCCGCCTACCGGTCGGACCTTCCGCTCTTGCAGCACCCGGAGAAGTTTGACTTGCAGCGCGAGCGGAAGCTCTCCCACCTCGTCGAGGAACAGAGTACCGCCGTCGGCCTCGCGAAACAGGCCCATGCTCCTTGTCTGAGCGCCCGTAAACGCGCCCTTCTCGTGACCGAAGAGCTCGCTCTCCATCAAATTTTCGGGAAGCGCACCGCAGTTGACGACCAGGAACGGCTCCTTCGCGCGCTCCGAACTGTCGTGCACCGCCCGTGCAATGCGTTCTTTGCCGGTCCCGCTCTCACCCGTGATGAGGATGGTCGTACGCGTGCTGGCGATACGTTCCACCAAATCCAGCACCCGTTGCATGGCTGGACTCTTCCCGACGATGCCGGCGGAACGCCCTCGATCGACCTGAGCCCGCAAGCTCTCATTTTCGCGAGCCAGCGCCTGGCGTTCGAGGGCCTTGGTCACGAGAACCGTGAGCTCGGCCGGCTCGAACGGTTTGGTGACGAAGTCATAGGCCCCCGCACGCATCGCCTCGATCGCATTTTCGACGCTCGAATGGGCGGTGATCATGATCACCTCGGTCAGCGGGCTCCGTGACTTCGCCTCCGCCAGAACGTCCATTCCCGTTCCGTCCGGCATCGCGAGATCGGTCAGCACGACCGGGAACGGGCGAGGCGCCTGATGAATGGCCTCGAGCGCCTCTCCAAGTCCCGCTGCCAGGACCACCTGATACCCCTCGCGCCGGAAAAGAATGCTCAACATCTGCCGAAGCGCCGGCTCGTCGTCGACAATCAGCACCCTTGGCTCGGTCACCATCACCATCGCTATCGCCCGACCATAGCACCCAGTTTCTGCTACCGCGGGAACCACGTGCGCCCGAAGCCATTCACCGTTTCGCCCCCGTCGGATGAGGGCAAAAAACGGCCACGGGACGCCGCCTCACACGGCACGCCGGGCTCGTCTTGCAGGATCATCGCAAGCGATGATCCCCACAGGAAGCCCCCGTTTGCTGATTTGCCTCGACGGCCAAGGCGCTTACGATCCCACTGCTCCGTATGACTTCCTTTCTTGGTCGGTTCAATCGGCGCCCCCGGTCCCGCGGGCGTTGCGCCAGAAAGCGCGTCCGGCGCTCCGCCGTGCTCCTGACACTCCTCTCCTTACCTGTGGCCTGCGGGAACGACACCGAACCGCGACCCGGCCAGGAGTCGCCGCCGACGGAAGATCGTCCGACGGCCGATTCGATTCGCTTCCTCACTGCGGGAACGCTGACTCTTGCTCCGAGCGACGAAGCTCGGCTCGAGGTCGTCGTCGAGCCGGCCGGGGTGCACACGGTTCGCTTTGCGTTGCTCCCCGATCGCCCCAACGAAAAGCCCAACGACGGCTCGCTCGATCGCGCCGAAGTCCTAACCGACGAGAGCGGGCGAGCTAGCGTCCTGCTCACGGCCCCGAGCGCTCCCAGCGCGTTCGCCGTGCGTGCCTCGGTAGACGAGGTGGACGCGCGGCTTCCCGTGTCGGTGAGCGACAAGGGGTACGCACGCCTGCAGCTCGCCCCCTCCTACCAGGGGGCTCGCGCAATCGACTCCTGGGTCGCGAGCATTCGTGCCGGAACCACCTGCTCCGAACTCGGTGGCTTTCCGCCGCCTGACGGAGCCCTCGTCGCCACGAGCAGCGGCGACGAGGGTCCCCTCGTGCACAACGTCCCCGTCGGTCCGGTGATCGCCGTGGGAGTTCGTGCCGGTCAGTACGCGTATGGGTGTGCGAACGTCACTGATTTGGCGAACGAGGAAGAGCGAGTCGTAGCCATTCAGGTGGCTGATCGTCCCCTCGTTCTGGGGGGAACACTCGCGCTCGACTTGGGCGTCGACGAAACGACGAAGGAATGGACGGCCGTCCTCGAGGGGGCGATCACCGAGTCTCTCGCAGCCTTTCGGGGGGAATCGACCGACGACGCCGCGCTCCTTCTCTCCGAAATGGAAACACAGATTGGCAGCGCGACGGCCCGGGACGAGTTCGCAAACTACCGCATTACAGGCAACTTCGACTCCATCGTGCTCGACGCCCTCGCGACACCGACTCAGTTGCGAGGGCGTGCGTCCGCTTGGCTTACCGAAGGAGCTTCAACACTCGATGCACCCGACACGTTTCGCGGAGAACTGGACCTCAGTGGCAGCTCCGGCCTGTTCGTCCTCAAATCTGCAGGAGGAGTCGAGGCGGACTCGAGCGGTTTCCTCGGGTCCGCAACCTGGACAGCTCAGGCGGATCTCTCCGATACGATCGTGCTTGGGGGGGCCCTTTTGTTTCAGCCGACCCGCTGGGTGACTGCGCTCGCAGATTCCGCGGCGAGTGGCGAGTACCCCGACGCGACGGGGGTCGCCTCCGCGCTGGCGGAGCTGCTGGACTGCAAGACCATCGGCGGCGAACTCGTCGATGCAGCCGGTGGCGAGCTGTACTCCGGCTGCAACGCAGACTGCGCGGAGGGCCTCTGTGAAGCCGCATTGGTGTCGGCCTGGGCCCGGGCCGGCAACGCCAGCTCGCTTTTGAAATCCCTGAACGTTGGCGTCACCGGTGCGGCCGAGGTGGACGACGAAGCGCGCCCAGTCGCTCTTGACGGCACCTGGGTGGGAACTCTTGCCGGTCCGGCGAGCGCCGTGGGTGGAGTCGCAACCGCAACCACGCCGGAGCCCTGACCGAAACGCCCGATCACTCCGAGCCAGCCTCAGCGCTGCGCCTGACAACGGTGGGTGATCGAGAGCAGGGGGGTGGCGATCCGCCGCGAGCCGAGGGACATTTCGCCCATGGGATCAGAGCCAACCGGAGAGGAATTCGTCGAGTGCCGTTCGCCTGCTACCGGCGAAGTCATCGGTCACTGGTCGGTCACGTCACCGCGAGTCGTCCGCCAGACCGTCGAGCGAAGCCGCCAAGCGCAGGCCCGCTGGGCCGAGGTCCCGACGCGCGAGCGCGCCTCTCGGATGCTCCAGTTTCGGGACGCTTTGGTGCGAAACGCTCCTCGTCTCGCCGACACGCTCGTTCGTGAATGCGGCAAGCCTCGCCAGGAGGCACTGCTTCACGAAGTGGGCGTGCTCTGCAGCGCCCTCACCTACTACTCTCGCAATGCGGAGTCCCTGCTGGCGCCAGAGACGGTCATCCCTCACCTGCTCAAGCATCGGCGCAGTGTCCTCCACTACGTGCCCCGCGGCGTCGTGGGAGTCATTTCTCCCTGGAATTTCCCCCTGATGATTCCGTACGTCGACGCGGTCACCGCACTCTTCGCCGGGAACTCGGCGGTCATCAAACCAAGCGAGCACGCCTCCCTCATCGCACTCGAGGCCAAACGGGTGTGGGACGAATCAGGTCTGGACCCAGACCTGATTCAGGTCGTGACCGGTCGCGGAGAGACCGGCCAAGCCCTCATCGAAGGAGGTGCGGCCAAGATCATCTTCACCGGAGGTCCGGAGACCGGACCCCGGGTGGCGGCCGAATGCGCGAAGAACGTGGTCGAGTGCGTCCTCGAGCTCGGGGGCAAGGCACCAGCCATCGTTTGCGACGATGCGAACGTGAGCTTCGCAGCCAGGGCCATCACCTATGGTGGATTCTACAATGCCGGGCAGGCCTGCGTCTCGGTGGAACGCGTCCTGGCGCACGAGTCCATCGCCGAGGAGCTCGTCGGCGAGCTCGTGACCCTCGCGGATGGACTCCGCGTGGGTGGCCCCGAGGGGGTCTGGGACGTGGGCCCTTTGATCTACGAACCCGGCAGGGACCGGATCGAGGCCCTCCTCCAGGACGCGGTCGAACGCGGGGCATCGATTGTCTTCGGCGGGCAGCGTGTGGAACGCCGTGGCTGCTTTTTTCACCCGACTGTGGTGGCGAATTGCACGCCGGACATGCGGATCATGCGCGAAGAGATCTTCGGTCCCGTCATTCCGGTCATGAGTGTTCGAGACGATGCGCATGCCCTCGACATTGCCAACTCCTTGCCCATCGGACTGAACGGGTATGTGTTCACGAAAGACGTGGAGCGCGGCCGCGGCTTGGCGAGTCGACTGCAGGTGGGAAGTGTCGTGATCAACGACGTCCTGTCCGACTACGGAGCGGCCGACGTACCGTTCGGGGGGATCAAGAAGAGTGGCTACGGCAAGACACACGGAGCCGCGGCCCTTCGATCCATGTGCCACGTGAAGCACGTGGGCGAACCTCGCCTGCCTCCTCCGACCCCCGCGTGGTTCCCCTACTCGGAACGGGGCGAGCGCCTCGCGCGCCAGGCCCTCCACGCGTTGTTTTCCTCGAAGAGCCCGCTTTCGCGCCTGCTTGGGCGCTTCTGACCGGTTCGCCTCGCGGGCGATGCCGCGGCAACCCTTGGGAGGTGCGTCCTCAGCGGGGCTTCGGTCCGGCCACGCGAGCGAGGCGCGACACCTCTAGGGCGAATGCATACGCAAACACGGCGTCCTCGCCAGGAGGGGACGAGCCACTCCGCGCCTTCGCGATCAACCCGCGTAGCCAGAGGTAGCGCGGCCCATCCACCCCCGCGAGGTAGGCCGACACCGTCAAGGTCTCCTCGTTCATTTCGGGCATCGGGCAGCAACGCCCCAAAGCTCTTCGAACCAAAGAGCCGCATCCCAAGACGGCAGCAGCCCATTCGCCTCGCGAGAGGTTGCCCTCGACCTCGTGCGCGAGCGCTCGCTCTTCTGGTGGCCACGCCGGCAAGAACGTCACGCCGCGTCCCGGTGGTTTCTCGACCGGCGTGACGGGTGGAATCCCGGACTCTGCGGCAGCAGTGTGCGGCATTGGCAAGATCGCCGCTTCGAGCGGCGGTGCGCTCGACGAGGGAAACTCCGAAGGCCCAGACGCCGGCAACGAGCTCGGGACGGCCGTCCGGGGAGAACTCATTCGGCTGCGGATCGGCGGTTGCACCGAATCTTCCGCGCCGAACTCGGCGTCCGCCATGCGAAGCGCATCCGTGAGCCCGCCTTCGGCATAACCGAAGCCCCCTCCCGGTATGGCCTCGGAGCTCTCGGGAGCGCGGCGCTCGAAATCCTCGAGAACCAGCTTCGTGATGGCATCGAGGGTTTCGAAGACTCCCTCGCCGAGGGTCGCCGACGTCGCGAACCACCCCGCACCTTGGGAGTTCAGCTTCTCGTTCAGCTCGTCGATCGCAACGATGCCCGGCAAATCGCGCTTATTGTAGGCGAGAACGAAGGGCAGTTCTTCGAGAGGCCGGCCGTGCTCCCGCAGATTCTCGGCCAGGTTCGCCAGGCTTTCGAGATCGGCGTCCAAACGGTCGCGCTGCGAGTCGGCCACGAACACGACTCCGTCGGCTCCGGTCAGCACGAGCTTGCGCGTAGCGTTATAGTAGACCTGGCCGGGCACCGTGAAAAGCTGCAGGCGCACCCCGAGCCCCCGCAGGTTAGGAACCCGAATCGGGAGGAAGTCGAAATAGAGCGTGCGGTCGACCGGCGTCGCCAAGCTGACCATCTTGCCGCGGTGCTCGGCGCGGGTAGCCGAATGGATGTGCTGAAGCGTGGTGGTCTTTCCCCCGAGGCCGGGGCCGTAATAGACGATCTTGAAGACCAGCTCGCGGGCGAGCGGGTTGACGACGGGCATCGGCCGTCAGCTTACCCGATTTGCCGGAGAAACCACTTGCGTTGATTGCGCTTTGCCCATCGGAAAGCGCATACCTTTTCGGCCCCGGCGCGAATCGAAGCGGCAAGGAGGCGGCCCAGTTGGCTACGCAGTCGCCCCGACCGCACTGACAACTCACGTTTGGACGAGCACGCTCGAGCAGATGTTTGGTCTGGGTCGAGCAGGGGTCGAGCAGGGGTCAGCGAAATCCCCGTTGGATTTCTTCGCTCCGGACTTGCCTCCACAGATCCGACACGTCACTCAAATAAACCGACGCTCCTGCGGCGACGAGGCAGATCAGCGCCCCCGCCTGCGCCAGTACCTTCCGCCGCCACGGGCGCCGCTCGAGGTGGAAGAGCCTCCCGAGGGGATATCCCGCCAAGAACCCTCCGACGTGCGCGGCGTTGTTCAACCCGACCGGCGACGACCAGGCCAAGAGAGCGAAGGCCACCGCGTACGCGGCGAACTGGAAGAAGACGTCCTTGACCCGTGGATCATTGCGACCGTGCATTTGCCCGATCTCGTGACCCATGAGTCCAAAAAGCGCTCCGCTCGCACCAGCGGTCGGAGGACTGAAGGGCGCGTACCACCATTCGCTGGCGAGAAACCCGCAGATCCCCGTAACCGTGAAGGCGACGATCATGCGCGCCGGACCCACACGCTCCTCCGCCCGCTTCCCCAAGGCAATGAGCGCCATCATGTTCATGCCGAGGTGCAGCACGCCGAGATGGATGTAGCAGGCGGAAAGCAGACGCCAGGGCTCCTCGGTTCCCGCTTCGCCGAACAGGCCGCCGAAGCGAAGGATCTCCGAAGGCAGCAACCCCCGCCCCCGCAACAGGGCGACGGGAATGCCGCCGTGGTCCACGGCGATGAGCCCGAAAACGAGCACGCATGCTCCCACCAAGACGCGAGTTGCCAGAAATGGCGTCTCGAGCCACGTGCGCACAGTTGCTTGCGAGCCCACCAGAGGCCGCCCACAGCGGTGACATGCGGAGTCGTCGACTGCGTTCAGCGCCCCGCACTCGGGGCAAACTCGGGAGCCTTGCGCCACGGGCGAGTGAGTAGGCTGAGCCACGCTCCCGAATCAACCCGCTCGGCGGCAATTGTCCGTTTCGATCGATGCCTAGCTCGACCACGTAGGTCGGCCAGGACCCCGCGTCGCGGAAACCGCGCTCGACCCCGCTACCTCTCGGCCCACGGATTTTCCTCTGGGGAAGCGCTTTCCTTACACACGGATTGAGGGCGCCTCGTCCGCCCCGGCTGGTGCGCTGTGACCGAAATCACCTGCATCAGCCGGTTTTGCGCGGCAAGAGCCCCGCGGCGGGTACTCACTTAACGAAGCGAGCCAACTCGGGGTACTACGAGATGAGCAGCCTATAGCCTAGTTCCCGGCGAAGAACTCGCCGGGAACTTCCCGCGAAGTGGTTTTGGGGCGCCTCGCTGTGCAGCGGCGAGGCGGGGTCTTTGTCAAAGACCCCAGAAAAATTGCTAGTTCGGCGACACTGGCCCCTACGCCGAGCGTCGCGCACCCTCACGCCTTGGGGGTGCGCGACGCTCGAAGCGCCATTTCGCGCCGGGATCTAGTTAAGTCTTCGAGGAAAGAACGCAAGGTGCGGACCTCGAGGGCGGTCCGAGACGGCACGCGGGAAAGGTGGGAGTGCCCCTCCCTGTGAACGAGGAGGCGGCGTGGAGCGGCTCAATCTGTGTCATGCGCAATGACCATGATGGTTCGCACGGTGATGGGCGTTACCAGTAGGGGGGAGGCCTACAGTCAACCAGGAAGTTTCGAGTCCGCGTTGACAGAACTGGACTCCAGCGTGCGAGGATCGGTCTCATGAAGCTCACACTCCGGAACGCAAAACTTCTCATGCCTTTTTGCACAGCCGTCTTCGCGGGCCTCATTGGTCTCGGCGGATGCTCCGACGATGAGGACGGGGGAGGCGGGGACTCGAATGGGCCGGAACCCGGTTCCACGGGAAGCGGGTGTGAGGTCGCGGACGACTGCTTCCCGGACGTGGCGGAAGGTGAGCTTGCCGGCGATGCCCAATGCCTCGATCGGGTGGATGGCGGCTACTGCACGCACCTCTGTGAATCGGACGAGGACTGCTGTGCCGCCGCAGGCGAGTGCCCCGACGACTTCGCCCAGGTTTGTTCGCCGTTCGAGTCCACCGGTCTGAACATGTGCTTCTTGAGCTGCGAAGAGGAAGACATTCTGGCTGCTGCCGGAGGCGCGGGGGCGGAAGCGCCCGACGACGCAAACGAATTCTGCCAGCGGGGCGCAGGACCGGACTTCATCTGTCGTTCCTCGGGTGGAGGGTCGACGAATCGGAAGGTGTGCGTACCTGGCGACTGCGGGGTGGGCGCAGACTGCGCGACCGATGACGATTGCACCGGAGACCTCACGTGTCTGAAAACCTTTGCCGGGGGATACTGCGGAGTCGCCGACTGCACGGGCGATGCGGATTGTCCGGCGGATTCGGTCTGCGTCGATGAGGGCGATGGAGTGCAGGTATGTCTCAGGACTTGCGAGCGCGCTTCGGATTGCTCCTTCTGCCGGGATGCGAGTGTTGCGGGTGACTGTGACCCGGATGCCAATCTGGTGGAGTCCTCGGGCGTTTCCGTTTGCCGACCCGCGCGGGCGAACTGACTGTCGGCCATCGCTCTACGGAAGGCACCCTCGTGCGTCAGAGCATCAGAGGGTGCCGGTCGGTGTTTGCCCGGCTGCGAGTTGCGCGAGTTGCGAGTCACTGAAGGGCGGGTCGAAGAGCTCGGGGTGCTGCTGACGCGAGCGGAAGAGCTCCACGATGAAGCCCATCCGGTCTTTCAGATCGGACCAGTTGTTGGCGCCGCTGGCCGCCGTGGAGTCGAGATCGAGGTCGTACGTCTCGACCAGGGTACGAAGCGCCGGCAAGTCGAGTTCGCGAAGCGCCGGTGGATACTCCTGGGGCACGTCGGGGAGGTCATGCCCGAGGGGAATTTCCTTGCCCTCGGGGAGGGTGAGATTCATCGCGTAGCGGGTGGCGACCAACTCCCAGAGCTCTTTGACGTCCTTGATGAAGGGCTTGGCGAGCATGTGAAGGATTGCGGCGACGGGTCTCCCGATGAACGCGGGCAGGAGCCGGTGCAGGTGGCCGGTGAAGATGGTGTCGATCGGGGCGTCCATCGCACCCTTGATGTTGGCCTGGAGGCGCGTCTGCTCGTGCAGACCGATCTGACAGTTGGCGAGGAGGATGAGCTCTGCCTTCGAAGGCCCGCTCTGCGGGCCGTCGCCTTCTGCTTCGTCGGCGCCCACGGTGGCGGCGTGGTGGTAGTTGCGGAACGCCTTCTTCAACAGATCCTGACCGTCCTGGGTGCCGTCCTCCGTCGGCAGCCCGGGCTTCAGGGCGTCGATGAAGCGCTCGAGGGATGCATCGTCACCGCCCGCTTGCATCAGTTCGATGAAGCTGGCGAACAGGGGGCCGAGCTCTTCGAACACCTTGCGATTGCCGTCGGCGACTTGCGTGCTCACGTCGCGCAGAGTGGCGACGATCGCGTCGCGCACGAACCCGAGCAGGCCCATCCACTTCATCAACCGCAGGCCGCGAACCTTATTTTCGAGACGTTGCTCGAGACCGAGCTGCGCTCGAAAAAACTCGGGGACCTCTTCGTTGCGGATCGATTGACCTGCCGTCTTCGAAGCCCAGGTGGCGAAGGTCGACCAGTTCGCGTTGTCAGGATCAATGACGAGACGCAGTCCGAGGCTCAAATCGAAGTAGCGCTGCGTAATCCAAAGATTCCGATGGACGTCGTCCTTCAGCGCCACGATGTCGGCGAGATCTTGCTGTGTGGGCGCGACGTATCCCGCTCGCACCTCCGCGATGTTTTCGCTCATGACCCGCGTTCTTAGCACGGGGTCGACGCGCGCTGGGAAACACTGTGTGTCATTCGAGAGGACGGACGTTCGTCGGTCCGAGAGCCGGGAGGGGTCCGGTAGTTTTTTCGGCGCACCCGAGTCCGCCCGGAGGCGGGGACCGTTCGCGGGTTCGAAGTCGCATGCTGGTTCGAACCCGCATGCGCGTTTCCTCCGGCATCGGCGACCGAATCGAGAGCAGGGATGTCACACCTTCGCTCACGAGGTAGGTGAACCCGCTGGGGGCGGATGAGCGAGTGCCCCAGGGCGAAGAAGCTACGGTGGCGCAGCCGGCAGAGCCACACGGGGCCGCAGGCGTGTTCCGGCGACCGTCACAGGCGCCGGCGTCATGGCGTTTCTCCGAGCGCACAAGAAATAGTCGTCTGAGCCTGGAAAGTACGGTGACGACTGAAGCGCGACACAGGAAGGGACGCGGTCCTGGGAAAACTTTCGGGTCGGGTACGGTCGGTGAACGTTGAGATCTTGGAGGTTTTTCGACAGAGTCCCGAGAGTTTCCACCCCTCGAGGCGCCTACTCGTCGGGGACGGTGACCGCACTTCCGACCCATGAAGACGCAGCTTGCCTTTCACCTCCTCGCCGCTGCTCTCGTGTCCTGGACAGCGGCCTGCTCGAGTCCCGAACCGAAGACCGTCGCCGACGAATCCGCATCCGAGTCCAGGGTGGTGTCGACCGGGCGAAAACCGCTCGATCCAAAGCGGATCGTGTACTCCATGCGGGGCAACGAAAACGACTATCGGAAATGCTTTCTCCGCGCCATGGGGAGCCGAGGCATTGTCGAGGTGCGATTCAACGTGGATCCGCGGGGGCGCGTGGAGGACGTGAACGTCGTGCGCTCGACCATCCCCCAGGGGCACGTCGCGGATTGCATCGCCGAGCGCTTGGGAGCGCAGCGCTTCGGGAACCTGCAGGCGGAGGCCTCGGGACGTTGGACCTTCGTGTTTCGGTTGACCGATCGAATCGACGAGGACGAGCGTGAGAAGCTCCTCGCCGAGCTCGACGAGCACGCCGTGGGGCCCGCGATTCGGCTCGTGCCGGGTTCTGCCGGAGAACTCGAACCGGGGCGCGTCGAGGAGTTCGTTCTGGCTAGGTATCCACTCTTTGCCCACTGCTACCGCGATTCCATCGGGCGACGGGGGGAATCGCGCGGGGTTTTCCAAGTGCGGATGACCATCGACGAACAGGGTCGAGTCAGCGAAATCGAAGACGCCGGGTCGATCATGCCAGATCCGTATGCGGTGGATTGCATGGCCGAAGCCTTTTATGCGATGACCTTCCCATCGCCATCGGGTGGACCGGTCACCGTGGATTATCGGCTCGACCTCGAGTGACGACTTCCCTCATGCCCCTCCCGTTTCGCAGCGCGCTCCGCTCCCTTCCGATCCTGTCGGCAGCGGGGTTCAGCGTGCTTTCGCCGAACGATGGGCTCGCTCAGGTACCAGCGGCCCGTTTCCCGGAAGACCCCACGCCGGGGGACGCGTCTGCGGCACCTGCTAACGAAAGCGACGCCTCCGCCCCGCCGACACAGGCACTCCCGGAGCCGCCTCCGTCGAGCTCGGAGCCTCGGGAAGGGGATGCCCCGCCCGCAAGTTCCACGCTGGCGTCGGGCACGGAGCCCAGCGATTTCTCTGTCGACGAGGTCGCGTTGCCCGAGGCGGATTGGTCCGCGTGGCAGTCCGAATTCGCCAAGACGCGTTTGCTCATGGAGAGCGGGCGATTTCTGGAAGCGGCGAACCGCTTCGACGCGCTCTCTCGGCGCGCGCCGACGGCCGAGCAGGGTTGGCTCGCCAGGGAGCTGGGAGTCCTGTGCGCGACGTGGGCCGAGCGCGGTCTCGCGCTGCGCCCTCCGGCGGCCGAGGAGGCTCTGGGCGGAGCTGCTACCGAAGCGCATCCCGCGGGGCGCGCTGCTGGAGATCGTCGCTCGACCGGGGAGATCGCGCTTCTCTACACGAACTCGGTGCTCTACGGGATCGGCACGGGAGTCTGGTTGGGGATCTTGACCGAGCCCGACACGGCGGCCGGCGCAATTCTCCCTACTTTGGCCGTTTCTGGCCTGAGCGCGGGGGTCGTGGCGTTCGTCGATCGGGGCGAGGGCCTCCGCGCGGGCGTGCCTCAGTCGATCACCACCGGAATGTGGCTGGGGCTCTCCCAAGGCGTTCTGTGGGCCGGCTACCAGAGCGCCGCATCGAAGTACTACGAGGAGTGGGAGGCTCGCTCGGTGGCCACACTCATTTGGGGAGCGACGACTGCCGGCGCCATTGCAGGCGGCGTCATCGGTCAGGAATCGGGAACGACGGAGGGGCGATCTGCCTGGGTCGGGTCGACGGGTCTCTGGGGAGGAACGCTCGGCGGTCTCGTGGTCGGTGCGCTTGCGTCCGACGATTACGAGGCTGACGAGAAAGCACTGCTTGGAGCAGCAGTGGGTTTGACCGGTGGAGCCGTCGTCGGACTCGTGACGGCTGGAGAGGTATCACCCACGATCGGTCGGGTGCGCTTCCTCGATCTGGGCGGATTGGCAGGCGGTCTCGTGGTGGGAGGCCTGTACGTCGCGGGTGCGGACGACAACGTCGACGGTCAGGGACTCCTGGGGTCGACTGCGCTCGGAGTCGCTGCGGGCCTCGGGACGGCCTGGTTGCTGACCGAGGGCATGCCCAAGGACTACGGCTTCGACGAGGCTCCCGAGCAACCGACAGGTCTCGACAGCGCGCGAGTCGTCATGGCTCCGACCGAGGGGGGAGGCCTCCTCAGCGTCGGCGGCGTGTTCTGAGCCAGGTTTCCGCCGGGGCGGGGTCATTCGAGGTCGCCCAATTGGCGTTCGAGCCCACGCATCGCCTGCGTCCCCGCTTCCTCGAGAACACGTCGCAGCTTCACGTTGCCAAGGGAGAGCGGCCCCCGCAGGCTCCTCGACGCTCGGTACGTGACCCGCGTCTGAGCTCCCTCACGCGCAAATTCGATCACGTCACGATACTTGAAGAGGCGCGTCTTGCCCTCCAGGACGACGCGGTGCGCAGTCGCTTCGGCGAGGCGGTACGGAAGAATCGTGCGACCCCACGACGAATCGACGACCAAGTCGAACTCATCCCCCTCCTGGGGTCCATCCGAGGTGCCCGGGTCGCGGCTACGCCTTTCGGTCTCGGAAGGTGGCTCTCCCCGTGGGAGCGCAGCGATGACAGACGGGTCCCAGCGCGGAACGTTGCGCAGGTCGGCGACGTATCGGCTCGCGCGCTGCGCTTCGATCGGAACGAGGAACGACCACTCGAGCTTCGGCATGATGGTTCGTTCGTTTCGGCCCCACCGGCTGAGCACCAAAACGGCTTTCCCAGGCTACTACTTCTCAGCGTGCGACTCTCGTCTTCTGCGACCCACGGAGGCGTTGACCGCCGGAAGGGGTCAGTCCCGAGGGGAGCCGTCGCGTCGCGTCGCGTCGCGGTGGTGGCGCTGAGTGGGTCTATTGTGACCCAACCGCTGGCAGGAACGGGCTCCTGCGTCCTTCCCTGGGAGCGGAGGGTATGAGTGCTTACCGCGGGCGCGGGCGTCCTCGGTGGTCTTCACCGAAGGTGATCGGCGCGTCGAAGTCCTGATCCAGTAGCTGCCAGCGAAGCTTTTCGGCCTGGCGCCGTGTGGTGGGTCCGAGCACCAACGCGAACCTGCGATTGCCGTCGGCGGAGGTCTCGTAAAGCGCAGGTGCCCCTCCATCGAACAGAAATTGCTCCTGCTTTTCCAGGAGAGCTGTCACCGTGGCTGCTCGGGCGAGCTCGACGAAATAAGCGTCATCGAAGAACACTGAGACGCGGCCGATGGCCTCGCCCGTGGGGGTGGTGAGGCGTGCTGCGACGCCGCGACAGAGCGTTTCCGGGCCCACGTGCACCGCGCTTTGCCACGATGCGACAGCACTTTGGTCTGCGCTCTCCAGGGTGACTCGCACGCCACCCAGAAGCTGAGAGCTCGTCGTCGCGGCAGGGAGGGAGATCCAGTCGAGAAGGTCACTTGGATCCTCCGTCGCCGACCGGCAGCCGAGCGACGTCCCGTGTGCCGTGGCGCAGATCTTCAAAGTGGATAGGTCTCGTCCGTCGCGCTTTGCCCAGGCGAGGCCAGCGTCGCTCAGACCGAGCGCGCTCACCCGAATTTTGTACGCGTTCTTCCCCGAAGGAGTCTCGCAAGCCACGCAGTCCCGGCCGGACGGGCAAGTCCTGAGGTCGTCGTTCGCGTCGGCGCATTGCGCCCCTGCGCAGCACTCCCGGCAGTCCGCGCTCAAGTCGAGGCGCATTTTCTTCGGGGGTGCGGGCGGCGGGACTTGGAGCTCGTCCTGGGCTCCGCCGATGGGGGGAGTTTCGACAGTCGGCGGGGAGCGGCTCAGCCACACGAAAGCGATCGCGGCCGCGGCCGCCAGGGTTCCCGCGAACGCCCACACGCGCGCGGTGCGCAGGCGTCGAACCTCGGCGACAGCGCGCTCCGGCGTGGCATCGGTCGGTGTCGATGGTTCCTCCGCCTCGTCCGCCCGAAGGGCGACCGGCGATTTTTCGCGCTTCTGGCTGGTTTCCTCCCGTGCCGATTTCCTGCGACCCGCGCTGAACGAGCGCAGACCCGCGGGGAGCTCGACCGCGTCTTCGTCGATAGCCTCCTCGACGCGGCGTACCTCGTCGGGGGTTTCCGGGATGAGGAGGTCTCTCGAGCGCAGCGCTTCGGCTACCTCGGCTTCGGTCAGGTCGTCGTCAAGCTTGCGCCGAGTCATGAGACGCCTCCTTTTCGAGAATCTGCCGAGCTCTCGTCGCGAGCTTCTTCATGGCGCGACTTCGGATGGCTCGGATGTTTTCGTTGGTCGTGTTCCAGCGGCGCGCCAGTTCTTGAGAGACTTCGTTGGGAAGTCGCTGGTGCTGCTCTCCCGCCCGGTGATGGAGCGCTGAGATGCGAAGGACGTCCTGCTCGCGTTCCGAGAGGTCGGCGAGGGCGGCTTCGAGCGCGGCCAAACGTGGGTTAATCGCCGAGGTGCCTTCGCTGACCGGTGACTCGTTCAGCGGGGTCGCCTCCAAACTTACCATGGCGTCACCCAGAGGAGTCTCCTGACGTCCTCGCAAGA
Source organism: Polyangiaceae bacterium (assembly GCA_050289625.1). Taxonomy (GTDB): domain Bacteria; phylum Myxococcota_A; class Polyangia; order Polyangiales; family Polyangiaceae; genus NIC37A-2. The sequence continues at coordinate 38,124 of JBNKGC010000006.1, forward strand.
GGTCGAGCAGCAAGTTGCGCGCGATCCGGCCCAGCCATGCGCGCGTCCAGCGCCGTCGTTCGTCGGGGTGATTGGATTCCGGACTTCGGAACGTCGAGGCCCGGTCGAAGGCGCGCTGAAAGGTGTCCTGCACCAGATCCTCGGTCTCGTGCTGGGCCAGGCCGAAGCCGGAGCACTGTCGGCTCACTACGGCGAAGAGGTAGCGCACGTGACGCGTGTAGAAGACTTCGATCTCGTCCTGAGCAGCACTCGGGTTCACAGCGATGCGTTCGAGCAACGCGGCATCGTCGAGATCGGTGAGAACGAGCATCAGTCGAGGACCGAAAAAGGCACTGAAGCCTCGAACGGTTGGCGGTTCCCCCATAGCCTGAGCCTCGACTACGGAAAACCGTGACGGCGCGGGTCCACGAAAACTCGCTGCCTTCGCTCACTCGGTCTCGAGCGGACGCGCCACGAACACCGACACGCCCGGGTGGTACCCCCAGGGGCGCTTCTCTCCTCCAGGCGGGTGATAGTGGCGCTCGATGCGCGCCACGTAGGGCAGATCGTCTGCCGTGAACGGAATCTCGGTTCCGAAGGGCTCGTCGTGGTGCTCGTGGATGATCCGACGCGCCTCGAGCACGACCGCGCGCGTGATCTCCTGTTGCCGGAGTCGTCGGAGGGGGTGGGGCAGAGGGGTGGGCGCGGCTACCGAAGCGAGCTCGGGTGAGGACGACTCCTTCGGATGGTCGGTGTGTCTCGAGGCAGAGTTCACTCCCGTAGGTGTCGCAACGGCCGCTGATGCGATTGGACGCTCGGGCATTGCCGGGGCTTCGAGTGCATGCGGTGAAGTCGCAAGCTCCCAAGGCGTCCCGGCGGATGCCTGGGTGGCCTGGGTCGTCGCTAGAGTCGAGGAGGCCACCAGGGCCGCCGGAAGCAGGGCGCGTGGGGTTTTCGTGAGCATGCCCCGTCTACGCCGAAGCGTGACAGCGCGCCCTCGTTCGGCAGCCGACGGCGTCGCCGGGCTGGTTTACCGAGTTCGGGCTCCGAGATGCTGAAGCTCATGACCCGGGTCGTGTCGGGATCGATTTTCGAGCTGCTCAGTCGTGGTTCGGCTCCTCGGTGCGGGCGGCAGGTTCGGTGTGGATGACGACGTCCACCACGCCGGCGTGCTGCGCCTTCAGCTCGTTGATCACGGCGTGGGTCAGCCGGTGCGCCTCGGCCAGCGTGATGTCCGGGGCCAGCTGGATGTGGAGGTCGACACACACGCGCTGCGGAGTGCCGCGAGTTCTGATCTTGTGCACGCTCTCGACGCCGTCGACTTCGAGCGCCGTCGCCTCGACTCGGCGCGGGTCGAGCTGCACGCGGTCGACGAGGTACCCGAGGTTCTCGCGGAGCACCTGGAGGCCGGCTCGAGCGATGAACCCGGCGATCACCAGCCCTGTGACAGCGTCCCAGTAGGCGTATCCGGCGCGAAGCAGGACCGTCGTGACGATGACTCCGATGGTGACGAGGCTGTCGGAGAGCGTATGCGCGGCGTCGCTCAACAGAAACGGACTGCCGAGCTCGTTGCCTCGTCTCCGTTCGTAACGCGCGACGGCAAGATTGACGACGAGGGTGACCCCGAGCACGACGAAAGCCGCGTTCCCGGGGTCGGGGGGCGGTGTGTCAGGGGAAGTCAAGCGGAGCAGAGCCGACGAGACGACTTCCCACGCGGTGACGAGCAGCGCTACGCCCACGAAAGCGGCAGCGACCACTTCGAACTTGTGATGGCCGTAGGGGTGCTTCTCGTCCGCGGGTCGCGCAGCCATCCAAACCCCAGCGAGGCCGATGATGTTGTTCGCGGCGTCTGTGAGGGAGTGGTACCCGTCCGCTCGGATGGATAGGGTTCCCGTGGCCTGGCCGTACAGAACCTTGGCGAAAGCAACCAGGAGATTGAGCCCGAGTGTGAGCCAAAGGACGCGTCGCACGGCGACCGCTCGACCCGAACCAGCTCGTGTTGGCGGAACGGCATGGCTCAGCTGCTCTGGTGCGGCCTTCGTCACCGGGTTGCTTCTCCGGGGTGGGCTTTCCCAGCAGAGCAAAAGCGCTGCACGACGGAAACTCCGGGGTACGAGTGTTCAGAGCTCCGGGCAGAGTCCACCCGCCGTAGGCAGAAACGGTGCAGGGTCATCAACGCGAGTGGTTCCCGCTGCAATGTGACCGCATGGGTGACGAAGAGTCCAGGCTTCGTGCGTCCTATCACGCGGTGGTGGAGGACATGTCCGAGCCGGACCGCGAGTTGAATTCGCCGGCCCGACCGAGGTCGCTTCCGAATTTCTCCGTTGGGACGCCGACTGCGTTCGAGAACATGGTCAGCCGGACGTTGCGGACTTTTCCGCTGGGCGGCTCCGTGTCGGAGGGAAACTTACATGGCGGGTCTTGTCGTGACGGCTCGCACTGCGAGTCGAAACGAGTATCATCCTGCGGCGCCCAGGGGCTTTCCCGAACTTGCATCCGTCCGATCGGTTCGTAAGCCGCTCGCTATGGTTGCCCTCGTCGTTGCCGCACTTTCGGCCCTGTGCATCTCGTTCCTGTGCTCGTTGGCCGAGGCGTCTCTGTTGTCGGTGCGACCTGCACAGGTTCAGGCTCTCGGTGAGTCCCGCGCGGGTCGACTACTCGGCAAATTCAAGCGCGAAATCGACGAACCGATTTCGGCGATCCTCATCCTGAACACCACGGCTCACACCATCGGTGCCGCCGTAGCGGGGGCTAGCTACGTTGCGGTGTTCGGAGAATCCAGCCTCTGGGTGTTCTCACTCGTGTTCACGGTTCTCGTACTCATTTTCAGCGAGATCGTACCGAAGACTTTGGGGGTCGCGAAGACGGGTTCCGTCATCGTGCCGGTGGTGTACGGGGTGCAAGCGGCCGTCGGCTTCTTCCGTCCGCTGATCTGGCTGATGCGGCTGATTCCGGGAGTGCGACGCGACGAAGACGCGCCGGTGACGTCTCTCGAAGAGATCCGCCTGCTGGCGGCGCTCGGAAGAACCGAGGGAGCGGTGGCCAAACGCACCGCCGACATGATCGAGGGCGCCGCACGGCTCCGCGAGCTGACTGCGTACGACGTGATGGTGCCTCGCACGGTGGTCACCTTCCTGTCAGCCGAGAGCAGTCTGGAAGAGAACCTGCGGGTCGTGCGAACCTCGGGCTACAGCCGTTTTCCGTACAGCAAGGAAGGATCGATTGATCGCGTCGAAGGAATCGTCCTCGCTCGCGATCTCATCTTCTCGGCCTACGACGCTCGCGGTCAGTCGCTGCGGACTCCGACGCCCGTGGAATCCCTGGTGCGAACGGTGCCGTTCGTTCCCGCAGCCATGCCCCTGGAAGAACTCTTGAAGCTGTTTCAGGAGCAACGGAGCCACATGGTCATCGTGGTGGACGAGTTTGGCGGTACCGAGGGCATCGTCACGCTCGAAGACGTTCTCGAGGAGATCGTCGGTGAGATTGAGGACGAAAGCGACCGGGTGCACCCCTTCATCGTGCGGCGCGCCGACGGAAGCCTGTCATGCCGTGCGTTGGCGGAGATGCGGAAGGTGTTTGAAGTCTTGGACATCGACGTCGACGCCGAATCGGTGAGCCTGGGCGGGTTCATGGCCGAGAAGCTCGGGCGCATTCCCGAAGTCGGCGACGAGGTTTGCGTTGCCGGATACTGCTTTCGGGTGTTGCACTCGTCGGCGCGCCGAGCCGAGCAAGTGTCGATTGAGCCCGTGGAGGAGCCAGAGGACGCTCGAGGGGCAACGGACCCCTATGCGGTACACCCGTCGAGAGCTCCCGATTCGGGGCGAAAGTCGCAACGAGAGTGAGGCTTTTCGGTCGCCGCGTCGCAGTGCTCGACTCGGCGCGGTCCGTGGCATGGGCGGTGGCGCAGTGCAGAGCCCCGCGCGAACACGTTCCCCTGGATTGGGGGATGCGTGGGGGAGGGGAACGTGTCCGGGGCAAGGAAGCGGACCGCTGGTCTCGAGCGGTTCATTCAGAGCGCGTTCGACAGGGGGGAGCCTGCGAGCACCTGGAGAGTGCGGACGTCGGGAGCGGTCCTTGATCGGAAACGTGGCCCGGCGCTGGATTTGTCGGAGTTTCAGTGGGTGTTTGACGCAGCGAGTGTGACAAGCCGGCCCAGGCGACGGTGACGTCGCCAACCCGGGCCCGAGAGGAGTCGACCGACAGGCCGAGCGGGAGCTGGCTCTTCGCCCGGTGCCGCGGGTGCGACGCCTCTGCCGGGGTGTTGGTCGACGACCCGGCGGAGGCTGATGACGCTGCCCAGCAGGCGTGCTCGTCGAGATCCTCGAGTCGGCGCGCAGCGTTCCGTACTTCGGCACGCTGCGCACCTGCATGCGTCGTGGTGGCCGTCGTCGGGCCGGGCGGGATCAGGCCCGCTCGGCCCGCGCGAGAGGGCCTGAGTCGAAGCCCTGCTCGGCGAGCCAGTCCTTGGCCCGTGCCATGTCGCTGAAGAGCTCCGTGTTCCACGGACCGCCGGCGAGCTGGTACATCCGGCCCAAGCCAAAAATCACTGCCTTTTTGACGACGATGGCCATGCGCATGTCGGGATTTCGTTTGGCGGCTTGGAAGTCGGCGCGCGCCAAGTGCCAGACGCCCCGGGCGGTCATCCTCATTTTGATGACGTCCAACATGTCAATCACGACGTATTTGGCGGTGTTGAACAGCGGGTCGCCGTGCAGGTTCGCCTGCGCGCCGTGCACTTCTTCATCGGTGATCTCACCTGAGAACACCACGACGATTCCATTGGTTTCGTGAAGGAACTCGTGCATCGGTCGACTCGTGGCTCGACTTCGCCCGATCCCAAGGGGGAGTCAAGTCACTGCTGCTGGAGGGCACACCGTGCCCGAAACACGTGCGCCCAAGAGTTTGGGATCACCGCCGCCATCCAGGGCGAGCTTCCGAGATTTCATCTGGTAGGGGAGTACTCGGAGGCCGACGGTCGGTTCGGTCACCTTCCGCTCCGGCCTTCGAGAGTGCGCCCGATCGCGTCAGCACCAACTGTGGCGTTCCTTTTTGGTTGGAAAGACACGGACGGCACGCGTCATGGTGCAAGAAGCTGACGGGAGCAGGTTATGCGCATCGAGGGGCACCCACGCCTGCTAGAGCACCTCCTTGCGACCTCCGCTAAAATTCGAGGATGCCGGTCCGGGGGGGATTGCTGCTAACCGTCGGTTTCGTGGCGGTCTCGGGACTCAGCGCGGGTGGGTGTGCGGGTGGTCAGCGTCAGTCGGCGCTGATGGCGTCAGACGACGCCGTCGTGGCATCCACCGTCGAGGCTCGTCTCGAGAACGTCGAGCTCGCACGATTCGCTTCCTCGGAGATCGAGGTCGCGGCTGATCGAATTCGGGACCTTTCCGAAGACGCCTCGGTTCGAACCGATGCGCTGCTTTGGAAGTTGAACGGGATCTCCCGGGTGCAGACGGCCGCGCTGGGACCCGATCCGTACGTCAACGTGATCGATCTTTGGGTGCTCCTGCTTCAGATGCGCGAGTTCTTCGAAGAGGGCGCGGGGCGCGAGGCATTCGGGGAGTACGCCCACGTGGCCGCTGCGGCAACCGAGCAGATACTCGAACGAAGCCAGGGCGCGCTCGACCGCATGACGAAATATGGGGGCCAAGCCGCGGCTCCGGACGTAGAGCGTTGGGCTCAAGAGCATCCCATCCAGGGGTTCGAGTTCCAACGAGAGAGTGTTCCTGTCCAGTTCGCGAGCACGTTGCGCGGCGAGGAAGAGGGGGGACTCGGGGCGCTCTACGACACGCAGGCGAGCCTGAGTCGCCTCGAGTATCGCGTAGCGCTGATGAACGAGTGGGTTCCGAAGATCGCCCAGTGGTCAGCCGAGCTCGCGGCTACCGATCTGCTCGAGCTCGAGCAAATCGACACGACTCTGTCCAATGCCAACGGGCTCATGACCGGAATGCCCGAGCTGGTCGCGAGCGAGCGTCAGGCCGTCATCGAGGACATCCAAACGCTGGTAGAAGAGCAGCGGGCGATTGTGTTCGATACCGTTGCCAGGGAGCGAAACCTGCTCGTCGATACCATCGATCGGCAGAGGCAGTTGGCCTTGCAGGACGTAAATGGCTTGGTGGCGTCGCAGGGCAGGGACCTCGTCGACTTCGTGCTGTGGCGGATCGCGCAGATCGTGTTGGGCCTACTTCTGGTCGTGGCAGCCGCATGGGGCTATCGCCGGCATCGTCAGAGGCGAACAGAGCCGTCCCACCCGCTACGCCGCTCGACGGATCGACCCCGACGTCGAGCAACCGACTTCGAGCCGGGGCATGCGCACTGAACCGTGCCCCTCGCGGCCGCACTCGTCCATAGGTGTCAGGGCGCAGCCTTCGTCCTCAACGGCGGTTGCGCACTCGCGTTTCCTTCGAGCGCGGTCAGTCGAAGGCGAGACCGATCGAGATTCGCCCTTCGATGGACCAGGGATACAGAAGGCCGTTCAGGTCGACCGGCTCCTCACTGGTTCTGATTTCAAACGCCTCGCAGTCGGTTTCGTTGACGTTGACGCACCGTTCGTTCTCGCTCAAGGAGCGGCCGATGCCGATCCCGCCGCCGAGGGCGAGGGGACCCACGAGCTTGTTCATCGAGCCGAGCATCACGACGAAACTGGTGTCGCTGCGTGTCGCCTCATCGGGAGCGATGTCGTCCCCGCGAAAGCCCGTGTACCGGATGGCCTCGTGGCGAAAGTACGTCCTGAGGACGTAGCCCCGCCAAGGCGTGCCGCTGAGCCAGAAGGACGGGCCGATGGAAATGGCACCCATGGAGCCGACCAAGTCCGATGCTTGTTCGAGGTCCTTGGTCGGGAAAATCGGCGCCGACTCACTCATGACGAAGGACGGGACCATCTCGACGGTGAGAAACTTCCAGATCTGAACTTCGAGCTCGAGTCCGAGCTGCGCGCTGAAGAGCCAATTGAGGGGGTCGACCCGCACGGAAAATGCGGGAAATTCAGGGGCGTTGTTGGCCTCGTAGCCGGGCGGTGGCTGGTTTCCTGCGTACTGGGGTTGCTGGGCGCCGTAGGCCGGTTGGGCTGCTCCGTACGCGGGCTGCTGGCCGTACGCGGGCTGCTGGCCGTAGCCCGTTGCGGGTGGGTAGCCGCCTGATGGGGCTTGGGCAGGTGCCTGCGCGGGCGGCGCTTGGGCTGGAGGAGGATAGGCCGGATATTGTTGGGTGGGCGGGGGCTGGGGCGCAGGGCTCGGAGGTGGAACCTCTGGCGGGGGAGCCGGCGCAGGTGTCGGTTCGACCGGCGGATAGACCGCTTGAGCTCGGCAGAGCGACGGGACCGCGGCCACCGCAGCAAAGGCAAGCGCGGAAACAGCGGCTGCTCGGGAAAAGTCAGGTCCAAGGCGAGGCATTGGTCGAAAGCATAGCGCTGGGGTGGGTACCGCAAGTGCTAAATTTGTGACGACCCGACGGGGAGGGACCATGGACGATGCCTTCATCGCTGGCCTGCCGAAGGCCGAGCTGCACGTGCACGTCGAGGGCACACTCGAGCCGGAGTTGATGTTCGAGTTGGCCGAGCGGAACGGCCTTGCGCTGCCATTTCGCTCCCCAAGCGAGGCGCGGGCGGCCTATGCGTTCACGAACCTCGGCTCTTTCCTCGATGTCTACTACCTCGCGACGCGGGTCCTCCGGACCGAGCGCGACTTCTACGACATGACGCGAGCGTACCTCAGACGCGCTCACACCGACGGGGTTCGTCATGTGGAGATCTTCTTCGATCCTCAATCCCACACGCGTCGAGGGGTCCCCCTCGACGCAGTGGTCGGCGGACTCTCGAGCGCACTCGACGAAGGCCCGCGTGACTTCGGAATGACGACGGGCCTCATCGCTTGCTTCCTGCGCGATCTGGGCGGGGAGGAAGCTCTCGCCACATGGGAGGAGCTCAGGCCTTTTCGTGATCGGCTGCTGGGAGTGGGCCTCGATTCGGCGGAGCGAGATCACCCTCCCGACGCGTTCCGGCGCGTGTTCCGCGAGGCGACGACGGCGGGCCTCCGACGCGTGGCACACGCGGGCGAAGAGGGGCCGCCCGACTACATCTGGGAATCCCTCGAGGTCTTGGGTGCCGAGAGGATCGATCATGGAGTGCGGGCGGAAGAAGATCCGGTGTTGATGGACGTTCTCCGGGAGCGCCAGATCCCTCTGACGGTCTGCCCGCTGTCGAACGTGGAGCTGGGAGTCTTCGACTCACTCGAAAACCACAACCTCGGTCACCTTCTGGGCGCGGGCCTCAGGGTGACCATCAATTCGGACGACCCCGCCTATTTTGGAGGCTACATCGCGGACAACTATCGGCGGAGCGCCCGCGCTTTGCATCTCGACCGAGACGTGCTCGTTCGCTGCGCACGCAACTCGATCGAGGGGGCCTTCGTCGAGGAACCGAGGCGTTGCGACCTGTTGGCGGAGCTGGAGCGATTCGTCGCGTGACGCTGCAATAGCGACGCCGTGAGTCGCACCTCGAAGAAGGCGTCCCAGTGTGTCAGGGGTTCGAGAGCAGAATTTCGATGCTGCTCTTCTTCGCGACGGCGATGTCGTCCACCCCGTCGTCGTCGAGATCACCGACGGCTACGGCTCGCATCGGCTCGAGCGCGTCGACCCGGTCGAGCCGAAACTCACCCTCTCCGCGGTTCACGAATACATCGACGTGACCGCCTCGGCCCTCGACGACGACGAGATCGTCCCGGGCGTCGCCGTTGACGTCACCCGTCGCCAGAGCAACAGGGGTGATCTCTCCGGGGATCTCCAACGTGGTGGCTGGTGATTCGAAGCCGCCATCGCCGTTTCCGAAGTGAAGGGCCACGCTCGACTTGCGGCCAATGCTGGCTACGTCGTCGTTCTGGTCGCCGTTGAACTCTCCGACGACGAGTCCCGAAAATGGTCCATCCGAATCGGCGGTCGTCGGATCAGCGACGCTCACGGTGCCGGCCTCGCCCACCTCGAGCGGAAACGCCTTCAGGCCGCTTGGACCACCCACGATGAAGTACTGCTGGGCGTTGCCGTCCAGCGCCGCCAAAGCCACTCGATTGCCGGCATTCGGATCGACGTCGACGATCAAGCGCTGTGCGGTCCAATCAGCGTCGTTCAGGCCCGACGTGCGCCGCAACCCCTGTTCCCTCGACGCTCCGAACAGCACTTCCTCGGACGGGTTGGTCCCGAACACGTTGCCGGTGCTCACCTGAACGGGACCCTTACCCAACACGACCACTGGAGGCAGAGGGCGTAGCGCACCCCCTTCGCCGTCACCAAAGACGACCGCAAGCTCTCCAGAGAGACCCACCGCCACGTCGAGGGCGGAGTCGTTGTCGAGAAGCCCGAGGGCGATCGTTTGCGCCGAGGAGGGGGTAGTGCGCACTGTCGCCATCTTCCGTGCGGGGAGCCGTCCGCCGTCGTCCGACGGAGGCAGATAGCCGAGGGTGCCCGCCGAGTCGACGAAGACCAATTCGAGGGGGCCCCCGGTGATGAGGTCGCCGATTGCGAGCGCTCGAATGAAGGTGGTCGGAGATGGAGTATGCAGGCTCGAGGTGCTCTCGAAGCAAGCGCCGCGGTCGTTGATCAGCCCGTCGCCACAGCTTGCTTCGGGGGCCCGGGCGCGGCCGACGGCGCGCCGTTCGGCGGAGCTTTTGTCGGTGAAGTTGGGCGCGTACAGCGGTTGGCCGCCGAGCAACGTCTCCGTTTCGAGAGGAGCCAGCGTTTGAGCTGGAGCCTCATCCAGAGCGTTCTGTTGCGCTTCCGCCTCGATCACCGGGGTCTCTCGGTTGCACGCGAGCAACACCGGGAAAGTCACCACAGCAATATGCATCCCCCTCATTGCGACGCCCTCGCTCCCTCCAGCAGGGTACCGTGCCGTGAACGAGGCGTCGTCGCTCATGCTGGGTGACTCGGGGATGTGCGCCTTCGTCTGAAGGGACCCGTTCGGAGTGTTCGATCGGGGCCTTCGTTCGACCCGAATCAGCGGAAGAAGGCGACGTACTGAGGCGAGTAGGAGCTGCCCATCGCCACCGGGTCGATGTACGGCGTGACGGAAACGAAACCAGGCTTGTCGGTGAGCTGCTCGAGACCCAGCACGATCGGGTTTGCCTGCTCGTCGCGCTTCAGTTTCCAACCGCCGCTCGCCCACTCGACGAGCTCGGCGCCAGGTTCCCCGCCGGGTTTTACGCTGCGGCCAAGACGAAAGTAGACGACATTTGCCATGAGATTTCCTCCAAGGCGTGCGACCCGAGTCCGCACGAGAGTTAGCAAGAGAGCTGGGGGCTCGGAACTCCCCTTGCGATGACCGCTTGCGGTGATCGCCGAAAACATGAGAGGCAGGTGCAGAAGAGTGGCCTGCCGTAGCCTTTTCGGTCCTCATCTGGTTCGGGGCCGAAAAGGCGGAGGGCAATCAACGCAACTGGTCACCGCTGTAGAGCAAAGCGAATGCCATCAAAAGCATTTTTTTGCGGCCACTCGACGAGGTGCGAGGCGGGGAAACAGCTCTCTTCGAGCCTTTCGGCTCACTGAGCTTCGATGGCGCCACGATCGGGAACGTCGCCCACAGGACGTGGGTTGCCGTAGAAGTCGACTGATGGGGCGCCGGTGGAGTTGCCGGAATCGAGCGCTGGTGATCCGGTAGTGGGGGTGAAGTCCCTCGCTCAGGGCGAGGCCTGCTGTCGAGGTGCGTCGGTCGAACGAAAACGGAGGCGAATGGCGGCGTCCCGAAAACCGAAAATGTCCTCGAGTTGTCGCCTGACGAAGGCGCGGTGCGCAACTCGACCCACCATTCCCCACGGGGGCGCATAGAGAACGCGGTCGGTCACCACGGTGCGGTCGTCAGCGCTGCGCTGGAAGCGGTGCTCGTGCCACCAGGACTTGTAGGGCCCGCCGATCTGGGCATCGACGAACCCCTCGTCGGGGTGCCATTCGGCGATGCGGGCCTTCCATCGCATGGGTACGGGTCCGACTCGAATCGAGTATTCGAGCTCGGAGCCCTCCTCGATGTGTCCGGGAGCGCGCTGCACGTCCCAGCTCATGCCGGCAGGCGTGAGCGCCCCGAGATTTTCCGGCCGGGCGAAGAAGTCGAACACCCGCTCGATCGGTGCGTCGACCTCCACCCGGGTTTCGAGAGCGTACATGGGGCGTCGGCGAGCCAGGTAGCCGTCGGTCGGCGGAGAACCGCCGGTGCCTTCGGCCCTGTCGGAAAGCTCGGAAACCTGGACGGCGGCGTCGCTGGTCACGTCGTGGAGGGCCGTATCAAGGTCGGGAAACCGCCACTCGAACCCGACTTGTTTCAGACGTCGAGGGATTACGTGTGCGCCGCCCAAGACCGCGCGGCTCGCCTCTCCTAAGGCCCAGCGTAGCGCAAACTCGGGGACACGAAGATGGGCGGGACGGCCCACGGCGTGCGCCAGCGCTCGCGTCCACTCACGATTGGTCGTGCCGCGGGGCGACACGAGGTTCAGCGGACCCGTGATGCGGTCGTCCTCGAGCGAAAGCACGAGTGCTTCCAGGTAGTCCTGAATGTGGATCCACGGCACGGACTGGTTGCCGCTCCCGAGTACCGCGCCCAACCCCAGCCGGAAGATGGGCAGCTGCGGAGCGAGAAATCCGCCGTCACGACCGACGACCAAGGCAGTGCGCAGAAGCACGACGCGTAAACCGAGCCCTTCTGCCTTCGAGGCGGCCCGCTCCCAGTCCACACACAAGTGGGCCAAGAACCCCTCTCCCACCGCGCTCCGTTCGTCGACGCTCCCCAAGGGCGAGTCTCCGTAGTACCCCACGGCCGAGGCGGACAGGAGAACCCGGGGTCGGGGGTTTGCCCGCTCGATTGCCTCGACGAGGCGCTCGGTCAAGCCGACGCGACTTTGGGTGAGCTCACGCTTGCGCGATGCGGTCCAGCGAGCCCCCGCGACGGATTCCCCCGCCAGATTGATGACCGCATCGCAGGTCTGAAGGTGCTGTGAAAGCGCTTGGTCGGAACACGTGGTCGAAACGAGGGTCACGTCTCCACCCAGGCGCGCGCGTCCTCGTTTCTCCGAACGAGTCCAGGCCACGACTTCGTGACCGTCTCGTTGCAGGCGCAAGCTGAGCGCCCGACCCAAGAACCCCGTGGCGCCCGTGAGGAAAATCTTCATCGTGTCATCCCCTTGACCAGTGCCTTCCTTTCTTAGGGTGACTGAATTCCAAGAGAAGGGGGTACCGGTACGAAATGCTCGAGGTGGGTCGATCTCACCGGGCAGCGCGGGTCTTGCTCCGGGCGGCAGATACCGCAAGTACGAAACGTGGTGAGGACGCTCGTTTGGTTTCGAGGCAAAGATCTGAGGTTGGGTGACCATGGGCCTCTCCGGGACGCCGTGGCGGATGGCGAGGCCATCTTGGTTTTCGTGCTTGATCCGTTCTTCTTCGAACCCGAAAGAGCTCGCACGATTCCGCACCGCATGCAGTTTCTTCTCGAATCGCTCCGCGAGCTCGAAGAGCGCATCGCGCAGAAGGGGGGGCGGCTGTTCGTCGTTCGAGGTCGGAGCGTAGAGATCATTCCGCAACTGGCGCGAAAATGGCGGGTCGATCGCGTCGCCGCGTATCGCTGGGTGGAGCCCTTCGCTCGCATGAGAGATCGCAAGGTCGCCGCGCGGCTCGACGTGCCGTTCGAGCTGTACGAGGGGGAAACTCTGCTGCCGCCCGGCACGCTCCGCTCGGGATCGGGCAGGCCCTACGCGGCGTTTTCACCCTACGCGCGCGCTTTTCGCAAGACCGCGTCGATCGATCCTCCGCTTCCCGAGCCGCGCCGTCTCCCCACGCCGCCCGAAGGTGTGACGGCTCGTACCGTGAAGGTGCCTACCTGTCGCGAGCTCGGCATCACCGAAAACGACTGCCTCGTTCCCGGAGGAGAACGAGCAGCCAAGCGGCGCCTACGTGAGTTCCTTCGCGGCCCGGCGAAGGCGTACGACACCTTGCGCGATCGCATGGACCTTCCCGGAACGAGCCGTCTCTCCCAAGACCTCAAGTTCGGTACGCTTTCGGCGCGCACTGTCTGGTCCGAGGTGGCAGACGCTTTCGGGCGCACCCAGGCGGGTCGAGCGTTCTTGAACGAGCTCGTCTGGCGGGAGTTCACTCACAGTACGCTGTGGGATCGACCGTCGCTGCTTCATGCTCCGTTTCGACCCGAATTTCGCGGGTTCCCGTGGGGTTACGACGAGGAGCTCTGGTCTGCCTGGACCGAAGGAAAAACCGGGTATCCAATCGTCGACGCATCGGCGCGCCAACTCTTGGGTGAGGGGTTCGTGCACAACCGCGCGCGGATGATTTCCGCAAGCTTTCTCACGAAGCATTGCTTGATTCACTACAAGCACGGCGAAGCGCACTACCTCGCATACCTCACGGACGGGGATTGGGCGCAGAATAACGCCGGGTGGCAGTGGTCGGCGGGCTCGGGCTGCGACGCTCAGCCCTATTTTCGCGTCTTCAATCCCGTCACCCAGGGGGAGCGCTTCGATCCGCAGGGTGAATACGTACGCCGGTGGGTTCCCGAGCTCCGGCGCGTTCCAACGAAGTTCATCCACGCCCCATGGAAGGCTGCCCCCGAAGTGCTCGAGGAAGCAGGTGTTCGTCTGGGGGACACGTACCCGCACCCTGTGGTCGAACACAAGGAGGCGCGCGCTCGATTTCTCGAACTGGCCAAGCAGCATCTCAAGTGATGTGCCACGCAGTGGTTGACGCGGCGTGAGAGCCTCTGCACCTTGCGTCGTGAAGGCGTCGGGTCGTGCCCGACCTCGCGGGCGGATGGAACCAGTCGAGCTTCCTCAGTGGGTGACTTTCGGCTTCTACGCCGTGATGGTTTGGGGACTGGCGACCGTGCTGACTGCGTTTCGCGAGCTTGCCAAGACGTCTGCGCAGGCTCTCGCGATGCGCTTCGGACTGCTGCTGTGGCTGGGCATTCCCATGACGCTCGCGCTTCGGGGCCTGCTTGCCGATTTTTCGGGGACACCCCCGATGCTGATGCGGGTGGTGCTCGTCTGCGCTGCGTTCGTGATCGGGTTTTCGCTTTCGCGGGCGGGCAAGGGTGCTGCACTGACGTTGTCGCCCTCGCTGCTCGTCGGCTTCCAAGGTTTTCGGTTGCCCCTCGAGCTCCTGCTCCATCAGTTGGCACGGCGAGGTGCGCTGCCCGTAGAAATGACCTTTTCCGGGTACAACTTCGACATCGTCACGGGAGCCACCGCCCTCCTGCTCTGGCTGGCCATCAGGACCTCACGACCGGTACCGCGCTGGGTATTTCTTGCGTGGAACACGATGGGCCTCGCGCTCCTCGCCACGGTCGTCACGATCGCCGTGATGTCGACGCCGGAGCCCTTTGGTGTGTTCGAGCCCGAAAACCGCATCGTGGCGTATGCGCCGTGGATTTGGTTGCCCACCTTTTTGGTTCAGCTTGCCCTGCTAGGACATCTCTTGTTCTACCGCCAACTCTTCGCCGTTTCGCTCGATTCAGAGTGAAGAGCGCGGGTGAACCGCTTTAGCCCTCCAGCATTTCACGCGAGGGGAGAGTGGGAGCGGGCCTCGCTAACGCCAGGCGCTCGCGACGGGAGCGCTGGCCTCTTCGGGTTGAAGCTCCCCGTCGTCATTTTCGTCCACGTAGAGGGCGAACGCCAGGTCGAGAACGATGGGGTCTTCCGATGGCACTTCGGACAAGCTTCCGGGTACGAGGTTCCGCTCCTGGAGCTGGAAGACATGGACCGCCTTGGCCACGTCGAGTGAGAGCAACAAACTGTCGCCCGGAGTGATGTCGAGAGACGCTCCTTGGGGCGGTTCGAGAAGGATACTGACGCTTTCGATCCACTCGATGGAAAACTCGGTCCCGGTGGGGTCGGTTCCGCGAACCGCCATCGAAAGGCGTGGCGGTGCCAGCGGTTGAACCTGCGAGTAGCCGAGATCGGTGGGAGCAAGGACGAGCTGGATTCCGCAGTAGCTGCCGGGCTTCACCATCATGGGGTCCGACGGTGCCGACAGGTTGATTCCGGGCGACGCGGCTTCGAGGAGCGAGCTGCTGTCGTCGCACCCGATGAGAGCGATCGTCGAAACTCCGATGCGTGCGTCGATGATTCGATAGCCAATCCCCTGATCGCCCCAACTCGCGAGCGTGGCGTCGCTCGTGTGAAGGCCGAGACGCAGCGTGCTCGAGGGATCGGGTGGGTTTCCGGTTTCGGTTCCGGCGCACCCAGTGAGGAAGAGTGCTCCCGAAAGATAGAACGAGAGCCGCGCGAAATGCCCGCGTCGCGTGGTCATCGATCCCCCGCGTCGTCGAAATCGGAGAGAGGAAAGAGCTGGAAGTTCAGCTGAACCACTTGCGTGGGATCTTGCTCGTCGTCGGAAAGCTCGAGGAGTTCCCGTCGAAATCTCTGGAGGCGTTGTTTCAGGCGTTTGAGTCCGTCAGGGCCGAGACACAGCGTCAGGGCGGAGATGTCACGCTCGGCAGCGCGGAACTCGTCGAGACTGGCTTCCGCCATGCGCATCATCGTGCGGTGGTAGTTCGCCACGTGCACCGACTGAGCTTCGGGGCCGGTCGATACGAGGGAGTCTCCCTGTGAGAGGCGCCCGTCCGAGTCTCGGATCAACAAACCGAGATCCAACAAGACCTCCAGGGCGCGCGCCGCTTCTCCTTTCTTGATCTTGGGACGGAGCTTCGCCGCGATCCACGACGGGTCTTCCACGAAGTCGCGGCTCCCGACCAGCTCTCGAATCGCCGGCAGGTACCAGGTGGAGTGATATTCGGCCTGCTTGGCTTCGAGAGGGCGAACCTGTCGGTAGCCCCGGAATTGGGCGAGGCGTTCGTAGGCTGCAGCACGAATCTTGGAGGTCTTCGATTGATTGAAGCGGACGAGCTCACAGAAATACTCCGCAGAGTCGTCGAGCAAGCCGATGGCTTCTGCGAAGCGGTGCGCCATCTCCTCGGTGAGATTGCGCTCGGCGTCGAGCACCAGCTTGAAGTAGTTCGACGAGCGGAGGCCGATGCGCTTGGAAATCGACCGGTAGGAAAGTCCGCGACGCTCTTTGCGATCGACGTAGTAGTCGCGCAGGAACGCGCGGTAGTCGAGGTAGTCGAAGACGTCGATTTCCGGGGTGTCGGTCATGGTCCCGACCTTGCGAGAGGCACGGCTGCTCGCGGGTCGCGGGGAGGCACTGTTTACTGGTCGTAAACAGTATCTTCGGTGGAAGCAGGTAAGGGGCTTCAAATTGCCAGGGTTTCGTGGGATTCACAAGGGCGGTTGTTTACTGGTTCTGGGGGCGGTTGTGCTCCGAGGCCTGCCGAGGAACCGGTGCACAGCTTTGGTGTTCGGCTTTCACGACTTGGCTTACCCCGTGCGCGCGGCCGCCGTGGCCGGCGCCGGGGTCCCCCGGGGCTTTCCCAGAAAAGGACCTTTCGATGACTCGCATTCCTCCCTTTCTGCTGACCTTCCCGCTGCTGCTGTCCCTACCGGCTTGTGGTGATTCGAACGATGGTTTGTTCACGACCGGAACCGATACCGGTACCGGGGCGAGCGCCTCGACCGGCGGTTCGAGTTCCGGAGGCTCGAGCGCCGGAGGCACGCAATCCGGCGGAACGAACGCTGGCGGGACCGGCACCGGCGCCATGGATGGCACAGGCGCGACGCAGGGCACGGGTGCCGCACAAGGGAGCGGCGGCAACGGAACCGGTGGCACCGACGCGTGTCCTCCCTGTGCAGCACCGCCAAGCGACGACTGCGTAGGCTCTGGCCCGTGCGGGTGCGGTCCGTACGTCTGCGGGACGGAGTCGTGCGGCGAAGTTCAGCAGCGTTTGAGTGAGACTCTGAACGAGCTTCAGGCCTGTCACCCAAAGGCGGCCCAAGTTCAGTGTACTGGAACGGTGCTCACCATCTGCGGATGTCAGGTGCCCATCAACGATCCGGATTCGGACCTTGCCGCCGCCTACGAGCGAGATCTGAACTTCATCGAATCGAACTGTTCGGGAGAGATCGCTTGTCCGGCAGTGTTGTGCTTCGAGCCGACGACTGCGAGCTGCGTCCAAGCTGGGGACGGCTACACGTGCGTCGGCACCGGGTTTGGCCAGCCCTTCTGACGCTTTCACGAGCGGCTGGTTGCTGAAGACGGGGGACGTGCCGCGAGAGTTCGTCGCCACGGGCTGCGGGATGCCCCCTCGTCACGGAGCGGCGCAGAGGTTCTCGAGGAACCTTTCGGCTCGCTCCGGCAGGCGCCCGAGGCGCCTGCGTCGTTTCTGCCGTAGGTTCCAGTCGAGGACTCGGGCGACGTAGCGCTCGAGCTCGCGTTTTCGTGACTGCGCGACCCCGAAAATGTCCGCCCAACCCTCGCCGCCCGGCTCGGGGGAGGTTGATCTCGACCAGCGAACGCCGACATCGCGCCGATGACCTGTTTCCGGTGGACAGAGCGTGTTCGGATGGACGTCTAGGCGGAAAACCGCGCCGCTCGAAACTACAGCGCGAACCACTTGCGTTGATTGCCCCTCCACCGAGTTGGCCCACAGGGGGTAAGGGCCAAAACGGGAGGCTACTCCCCTGCATGAGCCGCTCTTGTCTTCTTCGATCATCGCAAACGATGCTCGCTGAATCGATTCTGATTCGTCGATCTCGTAGGGGTACGTGCGGCACGAAGTGGGCCGGTGGGGATGCACCGTGCAGCCTTTTCGGTCGTCGAAGAAGACACATGTCGAACCCTCGGCCTCGTGCCGATGTCGCAGGACGAGCAACCGACGACCTTCCCGGCATTCCACGAACGTCTCGGGCTCCCCGTCCATGTCGACTTCGTCGGGCGCGAGCCACTCCAGAAACCGATCGGGTGGCAGCTCAGGGCTGAGTGCCTCGCGGAGGCGAGTCACGTCGGCGTCGGTGACCGGAACACGATGCGTTCGACAGCAGATCCCACAGCGATCACACCGGAACGAGGGGCCCGTCACGCCTGTCATCGACTGTCGTGGGACGAGCTATCTTCGCGGTAGAGGGCATTCAAACGCCGGGCGCTCTCCGCGAACTCCTCACGAAGCGCGCTTGGGCCAACGACCTCGACCTCCGGTCCGAACTTCGCCAGGTTGACACGTAAACTTTGCGTATCGGGGACCGTGATGTTGATCCGCGTGCGGCCGTCGGACAGCGCGGAAGTCTTTCCGTCGCGATTGAAGATGCATTGCATGGTCGAGTCGTCGAGCACCCGGGATGAAACGATGATGTCGAGCTGGATCCGTCGACTCGAACCGTCGCCGGTATCACCTGCTCCGAGTCCGAACCCGGGCGGCCGCGGGGCCGAGCCATCGTTCCACCACCAGCCGCGCGGGCTCCCTCCGTCGTGCTCGATGGCCGGAAACTCTCGCGCGAGGTTCGCGAGGTCTCGCTGAACGGTCTTCTGTGTTACCTCGAAGCCCAACGCTTCGAGGAGCCTGCGGAGGTGCGCCGTCGTGACACTCCGTCCGGTAGGGGGGAGTTGACGAAGAATTGCCCAATAGCGGCGGATCGTCTTGTGAGGTGCGTTTCGTGTGGACTTCGTTCGACTGGAGGGTGGCCTTCCCGTGCCTGACTCGGTTCGGGCAGAGACGCTCGAATCGGGATGGGGCAGGTTCTTCGGATTGGGTTTGACAGGTGGCGCGGTCATGTCGCGAAGGGATCCCTTCCCGGAATGGTTGCCAGGATAGTCACGAAACCCCCTCCCTCGAAAGCCCCCGCGCGAAGAAATGTTCACCTACGCGTCCGCGGACCTTTGGGGATTCCAGGGTAGACAGCTTCCGCGGGTGAAGTGGAGACGCCACTGAAGGTCCGATTTGCGCTTTGCCGGGGCTGTGCGACCCGGGGCTCCGCTCTCGCCACCGGCTTGTGTTTGGGGCGCGGGGGCGATCGGCTCAAAAAAAACTCACGTCATCGATCCAGAAGTCGAAGGCACCTTCGCGAGGGAGCACCTGCACGTTGATCAGCGCTTCGGGCGAAAATGGCGCGTTTCCATCACGAAGAGCGTTCCAGGGAATCGTGATGGGGACCCAACCCGACGTGCCGAGGACGATGTTGATCGCAGCTGGGTCGCAGCTTGCGGAACAAGTACCAGCGAAGTTGGGATTGACCGTTTCCCGCTGGCTGACTCGGATCTCGAGCGGTTGTGCGTCAGCCAGGTCGTTCTTGGCCCAAAAGCTGATGCCCTGGTAGGCGCTCGCGTCGTACGTTCCGTAACTGTCGCCGTCGCGTTCCAGGTCGATGCCGAGTAGGGCGACCCCTTCCACGACGCCGGAGACATGCATCGCCCACTGGCTGCCCTCCCGGGGCTCGGTGAGTTCCTCGGGCAAAACTGGGGCTCCCACGGGTTCGATGGTTCCCCCGTTGACGTAGCCGTACCACTGGCCCACGCGGCCGGCAGTCTCGGGAAGGAGGCCGTCGCCGTCTTCCAAGTCGTCGACGAGGCAGTCCGCGCACGGGTCCCCGGCGGGCACGCAGACGTCCTCCGGCGCGCAGACGGCCACCTCAGTACCGGCGGTTCCGCCGCTCGACGTGGTGACGGATCCTCCCGAGCCGCCCTCCTGCCCGGAATCCGTGCTGCTGCACGCGACGCAAGTCGTACCCAGAAGTAGTCCCAGGACTGAGAGTCGTCCGATCGCAGTCACACCTCGCGCGAACGACGGCTCCGCAGACGGATCGGCGGAGCCGTCCCAGCGCGAGACGAACGTCAGCGAAGGTCTGACCGCGATCGGGTGCTCTCACGCCCCCCGGCCCTACGGACGCAGGTCACGACGCCGGCAAGATGTTCTGGTTCACCCGGAACAGGTTGCCGGGGTCGTAGTTGGCTTTCACGCGAGTGAGACGCGAGTAGTTGTCTTGGTAGGTGGCTTGGACCCGCGCTTGCCCCTCATTCATCATGAAGTTCACGTAGGCGCCCCCCGCCGAGTAGGGATGCACTGCCTCCCAGTACTCGACGGTCCAGTCGCGAATCAGGCCGGCGTTCGCTGGATCCGGGTCGACACCGACGATGACCTCGGCGTACGTGGCGTCACGGAAGCTGAACGCCGTGGCCGACTTCGGGACGCGATGCACCTGCCCGTTGATTGGGTAGAGGTGCATCGTCGAAAGCGGAGTGGGCGGCTTCGATCCGTATTCGACGTAGCGCTCGATGGCCTCTTCGTGCAGATTCCGGACGAAATCGGCGCGCCAATACCACTGCTGACCAGGCGGGTAGAACGCGTCGAACGCCGAGTTGAGCATCGGAAACGGCATTTCCTGCGTGCCGTCCATCAAGACCTTTCCGAACTCATGCCCTCGCGCGACTGCCCTTTTTGCATCCTCGATGGAGCCAGTGCAGCACCACACGGCCGCAGCCACCTGCTTGCCTTGGAGCTCTTCAGGGAACGGAGCGACAGGTGGAACCGTCATGAAGGCGAAGAACGCCGTCACGTCGAGAGGTGCGCTCAAGATGAACTCGTGATACTTCCGCATCACGTCGGCGGCTTCGTCGAGGGACCAGAACATCGGTCCACCGAAGACGTTCTTCACGGGGTGGCCTCGGAACGTGAACGACGTCACCACCCCGAAATTGCCGCCACCACCGCGAATCGCCCAGAACAGGTCCGGGTGCTGGGATTCGTTGGCGCGGACGATCTGGCCGTCGGCCAAGACCATTTCTGCTTCGAGCAGGCTGTCGATCGTCAGTCCGTAGGCCCGCGAGAGGTGGCCGAGTCCGCCACCCAGAGTCAATCCGCCCACCCCAGTGGTGGAGATGATTCCACACGGGACCGCGAGTCCATGCTCGTGCGTTTTTGCGTCGACTTGGCCCCAAGTGCATCCGCCGCCCACCCGCACGGTGCGCAGAAGCGGATCGACCTCGACGTGGTTCATGCTGGATAGGTCGAGGACCACTCCGTCATCGACGGTCCCGAGCCCCGCACCGTTGTGGCCTCCGCCGCGCATCGCCAGAGGAACACCTCGATCCCGGGCGAACCTCACCGCTTCGACGACGTCGTGGACGTCCGCGCACTGCGTGATGAGTCCCGGGTGCTTGTCGATCATCCCATTGTAGACCTGCCGCGCACCTTCGTACTCGGGATCGTCCGGTCCGATCACCTTCCCGTGGAAGTCTCTCCAGACGGCCCTGTCCTCCGAGATCGAGTCCATCGTCTCCTCCCCTCTCGCCGGAAACGCGGAGCGCCCGTCCGCGTCCTCCCTCGGCGTCTTGGTTCGAGTATGGCGCGCGACGCCCGCGCAGCCAGCGGCAACCGCCCCCTGCCTCTCGTCCCTCGTCCCCAAGAGGCGATTCGACATGAGGCAATCGATCGAGCTGGCTCTCCGGATCGCCTCACCAGGCCACTATGGTCCAGCCTCGCCGCTTGGCGGTCAGGCGCAGCCGGGCGTCCGGATTGACGGCGATGGGGGTACCCACTCGCTCGAGCAGCGGGAGGTCGGTGATGCTGTCGGAGTAGAAAGT
Organism: Polyangiaceae bacterium; assembly: GCA_050289625.1. GTDB lineage: Bacteria > Myxococcota_A > Polyangia > Polyangiales > Polyangiaceae > NIC37A-2. The sequence goes on from JBNKGC010000006.1 coordinate 59,550, forward strand.
GGCATCGGAGAGTGAAACTTCCTGGGCATTCATCCAGCGAAGGGCGCGCTCGAGCTTCCCTTCGGCGTAACATAGCGGGGGCTCGATCTGGCCCGTGAGGCGCCCGTCCGAGTCCACTTCGAGTTCACTGCAGACGACGTGCTCGATCCCCAGCTCGGCGGCGAGCGGCTCGGCGGCGTATCGCGTGGCGCCGGTCACGATGGCGATCTGCTCGCCGCGTTGCCCGTGGCATTGCACCGCCTCGCGTCCCTTCTCGCAGACGTGAGGTAGGACGTACTTCGGAAACCACACGCGGCAATCGTCGCGCATGGCGACTTCGAGCACCCCAGCGTGAGAAGAAAGTGCCTTGCGCGCCACGGCGTGTGCATCGACCACGCCCGCCGTGTACTGAAGCATCCACCAGGCCACGCGGAGCGTTTCACTGAGCTTCGCCGCGCCGATGTCCCGTCGGTAGCGGGTGTAGAGGGTCGCTGTGTCTTTGCGGATCAGCGTGCGATCCATGTCGAAAAGAGCGGCTCGTCGGGTCATCGTTTGGGGTCGGGCAGGAGTCACGTATAGCCGCTTCGAGTGACCGTTGCCTGCAGGTGTTCGAAGAAAACGAGCACAACGTGGATGGGCCCGCCGACCCGAATCACTCGAGTGGTTGCGCGGGACCTCGTTCGGGGTCAAACGATGGATCCAGGGGATGGAGCATGGCGAAGCAGCTCATGATCTACGGAGCGTATGGCTACACGGGCGAGCTGTGTGCGCGCTTCGCCCGAGACTACGACCTTTCGCCCCTCGTGGCGGGACGGAACGCCGAGAGAGTGGCACAGGTCGGGGACCACTACGGCTGGGAGCACCGGGTGCTGTCCCTCGACGACCCCGAGGCACTGAAACGGGGGCTGGACGGCGTCGACGTCGTGCTCAATTGCGCTGGCCCATTCTCCCGAACGGCTGATCCGATGGTGCGCGCGTGCATCGCGACCCGAACGCACTACCTCGATGTGACGGGTGAGATCGACGTCTTCGTGCAGAGCCACTCACGAAGTGGCGAGGCGCGTGAGGCGGGGGTGCTCCTGATGCCCGGAGTCGGCTTCGACGTGGTGCCCTCGGACTGCCTGGCGAAATATCTGTCCTTGGCCCTGCCCGATGCGGACCGCCTCACGCTCGCGTTCGACGCCCAAGGCGCCTACTCACACGGTACGGCGACGACCATGGTGGAGAACATGGGGCGCGGATCGAGTGTGCGGCGGCGCGGTGAGATCGTCCCGATTCGCTTGGGTTCGTTGACCAAGAAAATCGACTACGGCCAGGGTCCGAAGGCGTCGGTCGCGATCCCGTGGGGTGACGTGGCTACAGCCTATTACTCCACGGGGATCCCCAACGTGGAGGTTTACATTCGAGGCACGGCGGCCACCTCGGGCGCCGCCAAGGTAGTGGGCCTTCTGCCCGGTGTGTTCGGAAGCGAACCGGTGCAGAAGTTTCTCAAGGCCCGCCTGGACGCCGGACTCACCGGGCCGACGGATGCGGAGCGCGCGGAAAACCAGATGCTCCTCTACGGGGAGGTTCAGAACCAGGCTGGTCGGCGCTTCGCGGCACGTTGCCGCACTCCGGATGGCTACTCGTTCACCGTCTGGTCCGCTTTGACCATCGCGCGTCGAGTCCTCTCGGGGACTGCGCCGGCGGGCTTCCATACTCCGTCGCAGGTCTTCGGATCCGACTTTCCGCTCGAGTGCGACGGAGTCAGCAGGCAAGATCTGTGATGGATCGCACACCAGTGGTATGCGCCCCACCATGGGCCTGTTCGACGTCCACGCACATCTGACGAACCCGCGCCTGTTCGGACGGGTCGACGAGATTCTCGACAGGGCTCGCTCGGTCGGGGTGACGACCATCGTGTCCAATGGCCTTCACCCGGTCGACAACCAGAAGGTTCTCGACCTGGCAGCGAAACACGACATCGTGAAACCGGCGGTCGGCCTGTATCCGGTTGACGCGGTTCTGCCGGAGATGCTCGCGGCGGGGATCGACTACCCGCGCGACGACGTGGAGCCCCTCCCGGCGGAAGAAGCCATCGAGTGGGTGCGCGAGCACGCGGGCGAGGCGCTTGCCGTCGGAGAGATCGGGCTCGACCACCACTGGGTGCCCGAAGAGTTCTGGGCGCGCCAGGAGAAGGTGTTCCGCGCCCTGGTGAAGGTCGCGATGGATGCGGATAAACCAATCATCATCCACACCCGCCGTGCTGAGACGCGAGCCTTCGAAATCCTTCAGGAGATGGGGGCAGCGCGCGTCGACTGGCATTGCTTTGGAAGTCGAGTGAAGCTGGGGCGGCGCATCGCAGCGGCGGGGCACTACCTTTCGATCCCGGCGAATGCGCGCAAGAGTGAGAGCTTTTCGAAACTCCTCGAGACCTTGCCCCGCGATCGAGTCCTCCTGGAGACGGATTGCCCGTACCTCGGCCCCGTGCGCGGCGAGGACAACGAGCCGGCGAACGTCGCAGGGACGGTGCAGTACGCCGCGGAGCTCTGGAAGACCACGCCCGAGGCCGTGCAAGCAGAGCTCGAGGAGAATTTCAAACGTCTGTTCGGCGTGGCTCCTTGACGCAGATTCATCAGCTGCATTTTTTTCGTGGTGCCTTCAGGCGCGACGGTGTCGGGTGAGGGCACCATGGCCGACGAACGCGACCCAGGCGAGGACCACCGTTCCTAGGGCTGCCAACGAGGGGCCCGGGTTCTGGAGAGCCGCCCATCCCATCATCAAGACCGACACCGCGCAGAAGACCGCGACCGGCAGTGGGTAGGCGGGCATGCAATAGGGCCGCGCCTGGTCGGGGCGTCTCACGCGCAGGACGCTGGCCGCGGCGACCGCCAGCGTCGCAAACAGTGAAAGCGTGAGGCCGGCGTATTGCTGGATTTCGTCGATTCGGCCAGCCGCGATGAAGGCCGTGCCGACGGCCCCTTGCACGATGAGCGCGGCTCGGGGTGTCGAGCGACTCGGGTCGGTTTTCGCCATGAAGGCGAGAGGGGTGAAGTCTTTGCCGAGCGCATAGTAAACGCGGGGTGCCACGGCGATCATCGCGACGGCACTCCCGGTCAGCGCGACTACCAGCACCCCGCTCACCAGGAGCGCGCCGGTGGGACCGAGCGCGTATTCCGCGACGACTTGAGCGACGTTCGGTTTGCCCGCGATGGCCGAGCGCGGCGCGGCCGTGAGGTACACGGCATTCAGGGCCAGGTAGAGGACGGTGACCACGCCCGTCCCGAGCAGGAGGGCTCTCGGCAAGTTGCGCCGCGGTTCGCGGAGCTCGGCACCCAAGTAGGCCGCTGCGTTCCAACCCGAGTAGGCGAACATCACGAAGACCAGCGAGGTGGCCAATGCCGGGAGGCTGCGAGCGTCCGGGGCCTCGAGCTCGGGACGAATCGGGAAAGCCCAGGTGCTGCTAGCGATCACGGCGACGACCAGGGCGACGATGCTCAGAACCTTGAGTCCAGCGAACAAACCCGTGACGCCCATCCCGATGTCCACCCGACGCGTGTGCACCCAAACGACGAGCCACAGGATCGCGACGGCGAACAGGTCGTTCGGAGACAGGGCCCCGACTACGGGGCTCTCGTCCGACAGGCGCGGAACAAATGCCGACGCGTAGTGCCCGACGCTCTTGAGCGAGGCTGCAATCGGTGCCGAGAAGCCCGCGGTGATCGACACGACGAAGCTCGTGAAAGCGACCGATCGTCCGTAGGCCTCGCGGAGGTAGACGTACTCGCCGCCAGCGCTCGGAAAGGCTGCTCCGAGCTCGGCGTACGCGAGCGCACCCGACAGGGCGAGCAGGCCTCCGAGCGCCCAAAGGGAGAGCACCCAGAAGCCGTTGGCAACGTCCACCACGATGAAGCCGGTGGTCGTGAAGATCCCCGAGCCCACCATGTTGGCAACGACGACACCCACGCCCGTTCCGAGGCCGAGCACGCGCGAGAGCCCGGTGCTCGGGGCCGAGGTCTCGCTCATGGGAGAAAGGACGACTCGAGCATCGCTCCGCTGAAGCTCCCGCCGGGACACGATTTTATTCGCCGCGGTGAGAGGGGCGGGGTCGCCCCCCTGCTAACCGAGTGAATTCGCGGCCCTGACGAGCGTCTGAACCCCTGGATACACGAGGGCAGGGTGGCGCCGGGAGGCGGACCATTGGGCCTTCGACGGAATGAAAGTAAGGTTTTGCCATGCGCCGCGTACTTTTCCCCGTTCTGTTCGGCTCGTGCCTGCTCGCCGCCTGCGGCGGCGCCCAGACCACGCGCATCGTGGACACCCCGACCGGCACGGCGGTTGCTTACGGGGCGCCCCGGGACACCGTCTACGAGGTGGAGATCGAGCCGGCGAAGGACGTCATGCGAGTTCACGTCTACGAGTACTCGCGCTGCGACGTCATTCCGCTCCAGCTCGTGCACCGGGAGCGCGAGACACTGCAAGGTGACGAGGTCGTGCGTCGGGAGAGCCTCGGCAAGAAGCAGGTCGCCGGCGCTCCCGAAGGGGAGGTCCGTTGCAATCAGACTTACGCCCGCGACGTCGACGTCTCGCTCGTGGTCGGAGGGGCCGTGCACCCGATCGGAACGACTGACCGCGAAGGACGAGTCGCCGCCGACCTCTCGAAGGTCTTCGATGCAGCCGCCTATGCCGAAGCTCCACCGGCCGAAGCCACCGTGCGGATCCGCCCCCAGCGTGGAAAGTCCGTGGATGGAGCAACGATCCGACTGACCGAGCTCGAAAACCACGAGGCGCGCGTGGATGCATTGCTAGCGGAGATCGAGGCCATCTTGGCGAAGGGTGAAACGGGCGCAAGCGACGCGGAGATCGCACGCTCCTACGAGCTGTATGCGCAGCTTCACACCATCGCCTGGGACGACCCCCGGGTTCGCGCGGTCGCGGCGCGCTTCTGGGAGCTCTTCTACGGGCGAAAGCAGGAAGAGGCCCGCGAGAAGATGACTCGTAACCTCCAGGCTCTTGAACAGGCCAAAGAGCTGTTGGCGCAGGCCGGGGACGCTGCCATCCCAATGTACGTTCAGGCGGCAATCAACAGTGGATACCAAGACCCGCGCACGGTGGAGTGGTCCACTCTGCGCCTGATTCGCGCGCTCCGGGGAAGCACGGTCATTTGCCGTGAGGGCTTCTCCTGGGGGGCCACGTCGGCTCTGCCCATCGACGCTCGAATCGGCTCGTCCTATCTGCGCTACGCGCACGGAGACGGGTACGATGCGACCATCAATCGCATCTGCACCCGCTTCTGAAGCTCGGCTTTCGACTCCTCATCGTGCCCCAAGTCCCTGAAGCCCGGATCTGCCACTGCCCGACCTGTGGAGCGCCCGCCTCCGAGGCGCAGCGGCTCTGCGGGTACTGCCAGTCGCCGATCGCGACGGTTCGCTGCTTCGATTGTCACCACATGAACGTGGCCGAAGCGGCCCACTGCATCGGTTGCGGGCGTGAGCTCGGCCTCGAGCCGCTCTACGAGCCGGGAGATCTCGCGTGTCCGGAGTGCCGCGGGCCCATGCAGCGATTTCGCGGCCATCCGGGTAGGCTCCACGACTGTTCGACGTGTGGGGGGCAGTTCGTCGAGCACCAGCTCCTCCGGAGCTTCTTGGAGCGCCGGCAGATCATCGGGGAGGCCGTTCCCCGCAAGGCGCGACGACGAGAGGGACCGAACCCTCTTTCTGCGCCCGTGAAATACCGGAAGTGCCCAGTCTGCTCAGCGGTCATGAATCGCAAGAACTTTGGCGGATCCAGCGGCGTCATCGCCGAAGTCTGCTCGCAGCACGGGCTCTGGTTCGACGTCGGAGAGCTGCCGTTGGTGCTTCGCTTCGTCGAAGACGGGGGCCTGGCGCGGGAACGGTACCGGCGCGAGGAGGCGGCTCGTCGAAGGGAAGGTTCGAACCGGGCAGCTCGTTCCGCGCCCGTTTCCCAGTCGTATTCGGTTGCACGGACGGAGGCGACCGTGACGCTGCTGGATGCTGCCATCGACGGTGTCGTGGAGCTCTGCTCCTGGGTCATCGATTGATGAGGGGGGGCGGCCCTGCTCTTTTCGCGCTTCCGTTGCGCCATCGTCACGTGACGCTCGACGCCGCGCGCGAGGCCTCGCTATCTTGTCGGCGATGGCGGATTCGAAGAGGTGGGAGCGAGCGTCCGGCGCGGACGAGGGTGTGAACGGATGCGGGCCGAGCACCGGCATGCGGACGAAGGGCAGGACGGAAAGCGAATTCGGAGGGCGACTTCGAGCGACCCTTGCCCCCGCGGTGCTCGCCTGTTCCTTGTTCGGGGTTGGATGTGTGCGGCAGCCGGACGTGGCCTCCGATCAGTTGCCCCTGCGGCGAGTGGTGATCTACCGCAACGGGGTGGCGTACTTCGAACGCGGGGGGACGGTCGACGAAGAGGAAGTGCGCTTCAAGTTGCGGCAGAGGAACGTCGGAGACTTCCTCGCGACTCTTGCCATCGTCGAAAAGGGCGGGAGCTCGGTGCGCGCGGCTTCGTTTCCCGTCGAGATTGAAGAAGAGGATGAAGAACCGATCGATCCGGCGATGCGCGCTGCCCTCGATGCGTGGGACCGACAGAAGAGCGGTCAAGACCCGCGTGAACTGCGCGACGTGACCCTGGAGCTCGACGGAGAGGAGCACGATCTGGCGGTCGGCTATCTCGCGGAGACACCCCTGTGGCGGCCCTCGTACCGGTTGGTGGTCGGTGCCGACGGTCAGGCCGATCTCCAAGCTTGGGGCATCGTCCAAAATCAGTCGGGAGAAGACTGGAAGGACGTGCGCATCTCTCTGGTCGCTGGGGCGCCCATCGCGTTCGAGTCGACCTTGGGAGATCCGGTGACGCCACCGCGCCCTGTGGTGACCGATACGGGAGAGGTGATCGCTGCCGTGCCCGATTCGGTCACCACCTACCACCAAGCCGAGGAGGAGGAGGAAGCAGCCGAGGAGGCCGCTCGCGACGATGAAGACCGCGCTGAGGCCGGGAAAAAGCGGGCGTCCAAGGCGAGTGTTGCACCGGGACGTGCCCCTCGACCGGCCCCACCACCGGCGCTCGCCGAGGCCGAGGCCAGTTACGGCGCCGCTGATGCGGTCGGTGCGGGCGCTCCTGCTCCGTCAGCAGTGGCTCCCAGCGCCCCGCGCGACATGAGCCGGCTGGCGGCGGTGCAGGTCCAGGCGGGTTCGACGCGGTACGACGTTCCCCACACGGTCACCATCCCCGATCAGAGTGCCACCATGGTGCTCCTGGTGAGTCAAAAGGTTCCCGGCGAGGCGGTGTACTTGTACGCGCCGGACGGTGGTGTGCCGGACTCGATGTCGCATCCGTTCCGCGTGGCGCGATTCACCAACGCTTCGAAAGGCCTTCTCGAAAAAGGACCAATCGCCGTGTTCGAGCAAGGCGCGTTCCTGGGGCAGGGAATGATGGAGTCGCTTCCCGCCAAGGCTCGCACGACGGTGCCCTTCGCGTTGGTGCGCGGCATGGGGGTGGAGCAGAAGCGGCGTTACGATCAACGCGGCGCGCGGCTTTACTCGATCGAGAACGGCGAGCTCGAGGTCGAGCGAGATCAGACGACGATCACGACGTACACGGTGCAAAATGGCTTGGCCGATGCCGCCAAACTCCTGGTGAAGCACCCGAGACAGCACGGCGCGAAGCTTTTCGAGCCGCCGCCAGGGACGGAGGACAACGTTGGCCAGGGCAGCGCCCTCATCCCAGTGCAGGTCCCGGCTCACGGAAAGGCGGAGCTCGTCGTGGACGAGCGGCAACCGTTCCGATCGCGAGCGGATTGGATGAGTGACGTGGCAGCTAGCGCGGTGCGCAAGTACATCGAGGACCCCCGCGCGGATCAGCGTGTGGTTCTGCAGCTCCGCGCCGCGTTTCAAATCCGTGAGGACCTGCGCCGCACCGAAGATCAGGTGCGGAAGTTGAAGACCGAGCAGGCCGAGCTCGAGAAGGCGACACGCGAAACACGTCTCAGCATCCAGGCGATCGAGAAGAACACCCGGGCTGCCGATCTTCGCCGTCGGCTCACCGAACGCCTCGCGAAGAACACTGCTCGGCTCGACGAGATCACCAAGGAGCTCATCGAGCTCGGCATGAAGCGCGACGAGCTCGAGGTGCGCTTCCGCGACGCTGCCCGCGACATCAACTTGCCTCCACAGGATTAGCTAGATCCCGTCGCGAGATGAGCGCAGGGTCCCACCCCAAAACC
>JBNKGC010000007.1:0-62625 GCA_050289625.1 Polyangiaceae bacterium
AGCACTGCATCGCGGATATTGCTTGCTGGTGACGGCTCGCCCAACGCCGACTCACTCCCACGCAACTCCGCCAGTAGCCGTTTCGCCGAGCGTCGTACGGAGAGCGTCGCGCCATGTCGAGCGAGCTGTTCGAGCTCCGGCCGGGCGCGCCCGAGACGACCCGCGCGAACATCCAACTGAGCGTGGACCAGGCGCGCAGCGTCGCGCTCCGCGAGGTTGGAGCTCCGGAGGAGCGGCGTGAGCGCGCGTTGCGCTGCCCTCGAGTCTCCATTCCGAAGCGCTGCAGCAACCCCCTGCCAGGGAGACGTGGGAGGAACAGATTCGCCCCGACTCGCTCCGGACTCGCTGAGCTCCCTGGAATGCGCCCTTTCTGACGCGTGGGCACCTCGGGATGCCTGCGACCCAAGGTCTCGACTGGACGCCGCTGGACCAGGCGAGCTGCCCACTTCCGCGGGAGGCTCGCCAGCAACACGGGCCGCGCCCTCGTCGGCCCCAGACTCGTCGGAAACAGCCTCCTCGGCCAGTCCACTTCCGACGTCGTTCTCCCGCGGTGCGGCGGTTGGCTCGATCGACTCCGCCGGAGGCGAAGCAGGTTCAGGGATCTCCGCCGAGCCGCCAAACGACACGACTCCCGCGCCGAGCCCCCAGGCCAGGGCGAGGCCGCACACGAGACAACCGGCAAAAGCGCCCACGAAGGCCGGACCCCACCGACGACGCGGAACAGAACCGCGGACCAGATGACGACGGACGAGGCACAGTTCCTCCGCCGAGGGTTCGTTCGCCTCGAGGACGCGGCGCATCCGACGCACGCGCTCCCCTTCTACGCTTCCGTTCGGAAGCACGCGGCTCATGGCGCCCCCTTGCCGCACGCTTCGTCACCGAAGTACGGATCGTTCTCGAGCAGCCGCGCGAGCATCTTGCGCCCATCTCGAAGGCGCGAGCGCACCGTGCCGACCTTGGCGTCCACCACGTGCGCGATTTCCTCGACGTCCAGCCCCTGCATATCGTGCAGAACCACAACGGCCCGTCGCTTGGGCGAAACTCGTTCGAGCGCGGCGTAGAGCCTCCGATAGCGCTCTTGCTCCAGCAGTACCGTCTGCGGACACGTGGTGTCCTCGACCTCGGGGAGCTCACCTCGGAGGGTCAGGGAGAACCGCAGCCCAAACCGCGACGACCAGCGGATGTGCTTGAGCCAGACACGGTAGCAGATGGCATGGGTGAAGGTGGAAAACTGCGAACGCCCCTCGAACCGATCTCGGCTGCGGTGCACCTGCTCCAACGAGGTCTGGATCAGGTCTTCGAGGTCACGGTGCGGCCCCACCAACGCACGCATCTGCCGGTAAACGAGTGAGAAGATCTGCTCATCATTCAGAGCCTGAGTTTCCACAGCCCGCAGGGCTGGGGTCTCGAGACGGGTCAACGGCAGGGCAACCAAGAAAGAGTCCTTCCGGCGTGTTCGTTCCCGAACCCTCGCGGAGTGAGCACTGCGTGTCACGATTTTCTTCGACACCGCCGAAGTGGTGTTCGCACCTTGCATTCCTCTTGCGGTAGCGCTCCGCGATCGCCACCCTGGGCAGCCGATGGGAGCCGGGAAGCGGCGCTCGGGCGCATGGAATCTTCGTTTTCGGCGAAGTGGGCGAATGGTCAGACCGCTCGTCCTCGGACTCGCAGTGGGGCGGGTGGCCGACGCTCGCGCAGGGGAGCCGACGGTCGCGGTCAACTGCGCGGAGCTCGGGGCAGAAGGAGAAGCCTCTGTCGAAGCTCGGCAGCTTGCCGAGCTTCTGGCACGCGACGAGCTCGGCGTCGAGCTCGAGCTGTTCTGTTCTCCCCAAGCGATTCGAGCGCTTCTGCGACGCCAACCGGCAGGTGAAGTCCTGACCGCCGAGCGACCGCGCTCAAAAAGTCTCAGCACGGTAGAAGCCCTGCTCGAACTAGCGGCGGAGCTCTTGGGGCGCGCAGGAGGAGGCGCTTCGTCACGCGAGGCGAACCAAAGCCAGGGTGCCTCGAGCGACACGGGCTCCCCAAGCATCGACCTTCCGCAGGCAGCACCGCAGGCGGTAGCCGCGGGTTTCAGACCCGCAACCGACCCGCACGGCGACTCGGATCCACCAGCCCAAGCTCCCTCGGCACAGGATGATCTACATCCTTTCGTCGAGGGAGGGGGCCGCTACCAGCATTGGGGTACGGAGGCGCCGGGTGTCGTCGTTGCCGAGATCGCAGTTGGCACGACCCTCCACGAGCACTGGGGACTTCGTGCCAGTGCTGCATGGGGCCGTGGCGTCGGTATCCCAGGGAGCTTTCGGGTAAGCCAGGGCACCGCGACGCTGGAGCTCGAGTGGATGCCTTCCCGAAACGTCGAGGTCCACGCTGGCCCCCTCGTCAGCGAGCTCAGTGTTTTCGCCCCGCCAAACATCACGGCCGAAACCTCTTCCTCGGTGAAGTGGGGTCTGGGACTCGGCGGCTGGCTCTCGGGAGGGGGGGCGCGGCGAGTGCTCGTCGGTGGAGGCGTGCGGTGGTTCACCGCCGAGCGATCGGTCGTGTTGGACGGGGTTGAACACCTGCGCGTACCCGCTTTGCAAATGGACGTGGGAGCATCCGTGCGGTTCGATCTGTAACGACCGTGTCCACACATCGGCCGTAGGAAACGTTCCTCCGACCAGATCGACGGGCGCGGGGCGGGCACCGCCCCGGTGGAGGTTTTCACCAAGAACCCTGAACACCTGTGAGGGAAACGCGGCCGATCGCTCGTTTGGGCGGCATTGAGGAGGCCCGAGTATCGAGAATTGCTCCGAAAACCAGCCCTTCTCGCCCGATGGCACTACGCTTGGGGAACGTAACATCGCCCGCGGTGCTCGCGACGGAACGGCGCCGCTTCAGACGGGCTCCTTCATGCGCAAGTGGCACAAGCGGAGTGAGACGCAGGGCCGCGATCGAACCTTCGATCGCGGCCCTCGCGACTGGGGCCAGATCCTGGCCCGAGTGCTCTGTATTCTGTTCGCGGTGATCGGCACCGTCCCGCTGGCCGGCGGGTTCGTGCTGCAGTCGCCACCCCTGCAGCGCTGGGCGGCGCGGGAGACGGCTCGCTTGCTCGAGCAGCACCTCGGCGTCGAAGCGACGTACTCGGTCGAGCTGTCCCTTTGGCCGCTCCGCCTGGCGGTGAACGATTTGGTAGTGCCGTCGAAAGACGGCGGCCCTCCAGCGCTCGAAGCCCGAACAGCCGCAGTACGTCCGCGGTTCTTCTCGCTGCTCGCCGGACGCGTCGACGTGGGAGACATCGAGCTCGAAGAGTCGCGGGCGCGCCTCGTGGTGCGCGACGGCGAGATCGTCAACGTCGACTATCGCATTCCGGAAGCGAGCGGCGAGAGCCCCGAACTCGAGCGCGCACCGTTCAAGACGCTGGCCGTCACCGACGCGCGCTTGGATCTCGACGTCGATGGCACACGGCTCCAAACCGGCACCATCGACGTCGACGTGTTGGCCGAGCGCGGGCTGGAATTCGACGTCGCGCTGCGCATGGGCGAGGGGTCGATCACCCGAAAGCGCGCCACGGAATCGCTCACCGCCGACGGCACCCGAAGCCCACCCGGAGAAGCTTGGGACGAGGATCGCCTGTGCGCGCTCGACTTTCGAGTGCGCGCCAGCCGACAAGAGCTCCTCGTGCGACGCCTTTCCTTCTTGGGCATGGCCGATCTGGACGCGGCGCTGGGCACCGCAGCCGATTGCGCAGGCGCGGAGAAGAACGACCCGCGCCGCGTGGCACTGCGCCTCTCCCAGGTCCGGGTGACGCCCCGCGAAGGGGGGCTCCCCAGCATCGGCGGGCACGTCTTGTTCCGGGGGCCCACAGGGGTCGTGAACCGCTTCGTGGACACCCTGCCCCTCCGCGGGTGGGTGGGATATTCGGGCAACCTCCAGTTCGACGGCACGACCCACTTGCCCGAAGTGCAAGGGAAGCTGAGTGGAGCGGACGTCGGCTTCGGGCTCTACCAGGTGGCCGAGCATCTCGATGGCCAGGTCCGCATCTCGGGAGACGTCATCACGGTGCCGCGTATGGTGGCCGGCTACGCCAACGGGAGTGCGACGATCGACGGCCTCCGCGTCGCTCTATGGGAAGAGCAGGCACCCATCGCGATCGCGCGGGTGAAGAACGACGGCTCGGATTTTCCCGGGTTGATGCGCGATCTCGGAATCACTCCGAACACGATCGTAGACTGGAATTTCGGCGACACGCTGGTCAGCGATGTGCGCGGCACGCTGAATCCATTCTACCTCGACGGCAAAGTCACCGCCGACACTTCGGACTTCGCGGTGTACGACCGCGCCTACCACGACCCAGCGAAGAAGCGCATGGTCGGCGTGAAGCGCGCTCGAGTCGATGGACGCTTTCGAGCCCACGCGAAGGCGCTCGAGTTCTACGACACGACGACCGCCTTCGGAAACAGCAAGCTGTTCGCGAAGCTCGTGAGCATCGGCTTCGAGGATCGCATCGCGATTCAAATCCCCGAAGGCGGTGTGATCGACCTCGCCGACGTGGGACCTCTCGCCGGGCTCGAGATCAGCGGCGTCTCGAAGGTGGCGGTCGAAATGAAAGGCCGCATGACCGATCCCGTGCTTACCGGGGAGCTGTCGGTCGACGACCTTTCCCTGGCAGGCTTTGCAGTGGGGGACATCAAGCGCACCGAGGCGCGGTTCACCCTGCTGAAGGTCGACTTCACCAACACCGTGGGGGTGAAGAACGAGACCGAATTCTTGCTTCCGACGGCGCGCCTCGATTTTGACGGTCCTGCGTCCGTTGCCTTCGACGCACACGTCAAGAGCAAGAAGTTCGGCATTCGCGACTTCTTCGAGATCTGGAACCTCGACGAGGACCCCCGCTGGGCGGACATCTCCGGGTTCGGCACGACCGAAGCCCGCGTGCACTACGCCCTCGGGGGGCCCGAAGACCAGTGTCGGGGAGGCGATCTGAAGGTCGAAGGGCGGGCAGAGATGAGCCGTCTCGATCTTTTCGGAGAGCGCTACGACGCTGCCGAGAGCGACTTTTCCTTCCACTGGCTCGACATGGGCGCCGGCTCGCAAGGGTTCGACCTCGACGTGCCCAGCATGACCCTGCGCAAGGGCAACGGCGCGCTGATCGGATCCGTCGAAATCACGCCGGGCGGGAAGATTTCCGGCGACTTCGTGGGAACGCGCGTGCCGATCGCACGCCTCGACGCCCTCGGCCCCCTCGGGATGGCCGCCGACGGTCACGTCACCGGCGTGGGGCGAGTCAGCGGAACGCTCGACGCGCTCGAAGTCACCAGCAACGTGACGATCACCCCCGTGCGCGTGGGCACGGTCACGCTCCCGGGGTCGAACCTCACGGTCCGCCTCGAACCGAAGAAACGCGAGCAACCGAGCACCGGGAGGACGGCGTGCGATCGCCCGATCGCCGCCCCGTTCGATGCGGCCCTCTATGCCAGCGACCAGTCCCAAGGAACGTTCCACATCGACGGCTCGATGTTCGGGGGACAGGTGAAGCTGTCCGATTTGAAGGTCAGTCGGTCCCGCAGCAAGGTCGTCGCGGGTGACGTCGTCCTCGACCGGTTCGATCTCGGGGCCCTCTTGCAGCTCCGGCCGAGCCTCGCCGAAGAACACGAGCACGCTCGGGGCCGCTTGAGCGGTCGCGTCGCCCTCGAAGAGTACTTCATGGATCGCCCCTTCGCCTCCCGCGTGACGATGAGTCTCGCGAGCGCGAGCCTCGGAGAGGCCGGCTATTCCATCGATCTGGCCGCTGATGAAGCGACGGTCACCCTGCGCGATGGAAAGCTCACCACGAAGGGACTCGCCTGGGACGTGCAGACCCCCGCCGGTCAACGCGGCATCGTGGACGTGGGCGCCACGATCGACCACGGAACACATCTCGACGCGTCACTCCAACTGCGGGAAACGGACCTCGGGGTGCTCACTGCGTTCGTGCCGCAGGCCGAGCGCGCCGAGGGCCGGGTCCGAGGGAACATCGACATCAAGGGTCCGCTGGGCGCTCTCACTTACACCGGACTGCTCGAAGTGAAGGACGGTCAGGTGTTCGTGAAGGGGCTCGACGCGCCCATCTCCAACCTCCAGCTGGTGGTCGGGCTCGAGCGCTCCGGGTTTTCCATTCGCCAGGGCAGTGCGCGCCTCGGGGACGGCACGCTGCAGCTGTCGGGCACCGCACCCCTGATCGGCTCGAAGCTCGGTCGGATGACCGCAGAGCTCCGGGCGCGCGGGGTCACGCTGCCGTTCGGCGATGGGATCCGGACGACGTTCAACTCGGACCTGCAGATGAGCTACACGCCGGGGCCCGAAGACAAGCCGAGCCTGCCGCGCGTCACCGGCACGGTCGACGTCCTGTCCGCCGACTACACGCGAGCCATGGCCGTCACCGCCGACTTGGCCACGCTCACCGCACGCGGACGCAAGACGGAGGTGGACGCATACGATCCGTCGCGAGACCGCATCGAATTCGACGTCCTGGTGCGGTCGCCGAACCCCATGTCGGTCGACAATGCCCTCGTCGACGTCGAGCTTCAGGTCGATCCGAGTGGGCTTCGCGTCTCGGGGACCAACCAGAGGTTCGGGGCGGTGGGTACGGTGCGCATCGTTCCGGGCGGTCGCGTTCACCTCCGGCGCAACGAATTCGAAGTGAAGCAGGGGATCGTTCGGTTCAGCGATCCGACGAAGATCGCACCCCAAGTCGACGTCACTGCAACCACCGAGTACCGCCGATACGACGACCCGGGCACGACCGAAACCGCCACCCAAGCGGTGAGCGTCACCGGCAGCGGAGGAGCCGTCGGGAGCGGCAACTGGCGAATCAACCTCCACGCGTACGGGGAACCGGACAACCTCAAGGTCGATCTCACGAGCGAGCCTGCCCTCGCCCAGGACGACATCTTCCTGCTCCTCACGGTCGGGCTCACCCGCGCCGAGCTCGACCAGACGCGGAGCGCCGGGGTCGGAAGCAGCGTGGCTCTCGAGGCCCTCGGCACACTGTCGGGTGCCGACCGGGCCGTGACCGAGGCGGTGCCCGTGATCGACGAGTTTCGCTTCGGCAGCGCCTACTCGCCTCGCTCGGGTCGCACCGAGCCGACGGTCACCATCGGTAAGCGTTTGAGTGAACGCATCCGCGCCAGCGTCACGACCAGTTTGAGCGACTCGAGTGAGGTGCGTTCCAACGTCGAGTGGCGCGTCAGCAAGCGGGTCAGCGTGGAGGCCTCTTACGACAACGTGAACGACCTCACTTCCCCTGTCGTCGGCAACGTCGGCGGAGACGTTCGCTGGCGCCTGGAGTTCGAGTAGGGCCGCGGCGTCGGGTGGCGAGGTTGCGAGGTTTGGGGTACGTGTCGAGCGCGGCGCTCGGGGCCGCGCTCTTTTTCAGAGGTTTTCGTGAAAGTTCGTCTCGTCAAGGAACTCGGCTTCGAAGCAGCCCATCTTCTCCCCAAGGTGCCCGACGGGCACAAATGCCGGCGCCTGCACGGACACAGCTTCAAGGTGGAGGTCTACGTCGAAGGAGAAGCGGATCCGGAAACCGGTTGGTTCATCGACTACTCGGTAATCGACGATGCCTGGCAGCCGCTGTTCGAGCAGCTCGACCACAACTACCTGAACGAGGTCGAGGGGCTCGCCAACCCGACGAGTGAAGTGCTCGCCAAGTGGCTTTGGGATCACCTGAGGCCGTCGCTCCCGGCGCTGACACGAGTGGTGGTCCACGAGACGTGCGACGCTCGCTGCGAGTATTGGGGCGAGTGAGTGACCGTTTTCTGCGATCACCGCAAGCGGTCATCGCTATGAGTCGAACGCGGGGTTCAACGGGAGGGAGATGTGGATGAAATACCTTCACACCATGGTGCGTGTCAGCGACCTGGAGGCGTCGCTCGATTTTTACTGCAACAAGCTGGGCCTGCGTCAGGTCAAGCGTCGCGATCACGAGGGCGGGCGCTTCACGCTCGTCTTCCTCGCGGCTCCGGGTGACGATGCAGCGCAGGTCGAGCTCACTTACAACTGGGATCCCGAGGAGTACACGGGTGGAAGGAACTTCGGTCACCTCGCCTACCAGGTCGAGGACATCTACGGGCTCTGCCAGAAGCTGATGGACGGCGGAGTCACGATCAACCGCCCACCCCGCGACGGGCACATGGCCTTCGTCCGCAGTCCGGACGGCATCTCCATCGAGCTCCTGCAGAAGGGCGAGCCTCTCCCACCCCAAGAGCCCTGGGCGTCGATGCCGAACACCGGATCGTGGTGAAGCCCGAGCTCACCGCCGGTATTCTAACGGACCAGGGCGCCCGCCGATCTTGAGTTCTGGCTTCGTTTTCCCTGCGCTCCGGTGCTCAAGTACCCACGTACGTTCCGCTCCGGTGCTCGCGAAAGCCTCGCCAAAACTCAAGCTTGACGGGCGCGCTTGCGCTTAAGGTATCGGGGACGCGAGCTCAGTCCGACAGTTCGACGGTCATTTCCGTCTTGAGATTGAGCTTCGTCTCCACCTTTTGAGCGGGCGTGCCCGGGCCCGTGGCGCCGGGAGGCGCCATGACGGCCGTATGGGTCAAGTTGTCGAGTGCCATGTTCATCGTCCCGCTCATCGTGGCGAGATTGATCTTCTGCTCACCGCTGCCCTTCGACTCCATGGTCACCAGATCGATCGAGACGCCGGCCGGCGCGCCCGGTGGGGCGAACGGACCTGGCTCGGCTTTTTGGGTGAGAGTGACCTTCGTGGTCATCAAATCGCCCACGAGGGAAATGAGCTCGAACTCGCCGGTTTGCCGGAGAGTCGTTCCCATCATCGCCACGTTCCCTTCGCTCTTCCACTTGCCCCCTTTGCCGACAGGCTCGACCGGGAGTGGCGCCACGGCCTGGGACATGGACTCCTTCATGTTGTCGACGATCTGCTTGAGCTGGGCGTTCATGGGTGTGCCCTGGTCGAGCTCGAGCTTTTGAATCACGCCTCGACTCGAGACGGTCTCGGTCATCTTCAGGGTCTTGAATCCGGCAAGGCTGGCTTCGACCTGCTCGATGGCCCCTGGTGGGAGCCCCGGCATCGGAACGACTTTCACGTCGTCGTACGAAGCTTTGCGACGAGCGGTTCCGTCAGGATCCACCGAGACCGTTTCGTACTTTCCGAACATTTCGATGACGATTGGGGGGCTTGCTGGCATCTTCTGTCCTGCGGTTTCCCCACTGACCGAGGTCTTCACCGAGAGCTTCAGCTTCTTCGTTCGACCGGCCCTGAACTTGTAGCGAAGCTCCGTGCGCGGTTCGGCACCCGGCGAGACGAGCACGATCTGCGTTCCGTTCGTGTCGCCAGCTTGCGCGCCGGTCGCCGGTTTATCAGCTGCGGGGGCGTGGGCCTCTTCGCTTGGCGCCGAGCTCGCCGGAGCGGCGGTCGCGGCAGCACTCGTAGCACCGGCGGGGCCCTCGGCTTCTACTTTCGTGGAGCTCGTTTCCTTCTTGCAGCCCGAAGCCGCTAGCAAACACGCCAGCGCGACCGTCCAAATGCCTCGTCTCATCCTGTCTCCCCAGTCTGACTCCGCCTTTCCTGGAAACGGAGCCGGCGCGACGGTACTCGGCGCAGAACAACCGGTAAAGCGCCAAACATCGCTCGAAGGGAAAGCTCCTGCGTCGATCGAGTGAGCAGGCGCCAACCCTCGGGCTGGAGCAGGGAAGCGATATTTGGCAGGGCCCGCGCCCGCTACACCGATGGGCGCTCTACCGTCCGTCGTCGAGCTTCAGAACGGCCAGGAAGGCTTCCTGCGGCACTTCGACGTTCCCAACGGCCTTCATGCGCTTTTTGCCCTCTTTTTGCTTTTCGAGGAGTTTGCGCTTTCGAGAGATGTCACCGCCGTAGCACTTGGCGGTCACGTCCTTGCGCATTGCGCGGACCGTGGTTCGGGCGATGACCTTCGAGCCGATTGCCGCCTGAATGGCGACCTCGTACTGCTGCTGCGGTACGAGCTCTTTGAGCTTCGAGGCGAGGGCACGCCCGCGTGAAAATGCGTTGTCACGGTGGAGGATCACGCTGAGAGCGTCGAGTGGTTCGCCGTTCACCAACATGTCGAGCTTGATCAAATCGTCGGCGCGATAGCCAGCGAGCTCGTAGTCCATGCTCGCAAACCCGCGCGTCGCGCTCTTGAGCTTGTCGTGCAGGTCGAGAATCACCTCTCCCAGGGGGAGTTCGTAGGTGATCACCACGTGGTCCTTCGTGGCGAAGTTCATGTTCTGCTGGATGCCGCGCCGCTCCTCGCACAACGCGACCACAGCACCGACGTAGTCCGAAGGAACGTGGACGTTGACCCGGACGATCGGTTCCTCGACTCGTTCGAGATCGCCAGCGGGGGGGAGCTTCGACGGGTTGTCGACCAGGATCAGCTCTCCTTGCTTGCCGTACGCCTTGTAGATCACGCTCGGGGCGGTTGTGATCAGATCGAGGTCGTACTCCCGCTCGAGACGCTCCTGGATGATCTCCATGTGAAGGAGGCCCAAGAAGCCACAGCGGAACCCGAAGCCGAGAGCCTCGGAGGTGTCCGGTTCGTAGTGGAACGACGAATCGTTCAGATGAAGCTTGCTCAGGGCGTCGCGGAGGCTTTCGTAGTCCGCCGAGTCGGTGGGGAAGAGTCCGGCGTAGACCATGGGCTTCACTTCCTTGAAGCCCGGAAGGGGTTCGGTCGCACCGCCCGTTGCATGCGTCACCGTGTCACCGATTTTCGTGTCCTCGGTGCTCTTGATACTGGCCGCGGCGAAACCTACTTCGCCAGGACCGAGCTCCGTTAGAGCGACGGGGTGGGGCGCGAAACAGCCGAGCTCGGTAACCTCGTAGCTTCGGCCGGTGGCCATCAGCTTGATCTTTTCTCCCTTGCGCAGAGTTCCATCCACGACCCTGAGCATGACGACGGCACCCCGATAGCTGTCGTACCAGCTGTCGTAGAGTAGAGCGCGGAGGGGTGCCTGCGGATCACCCTGGGGTGCGGGGATTCGCTGCACCACGGCTTCGAGGAGCTCGGGGACTCCCACACCCGTTTTTCCACTGGTGAACAGGGCTCCGCTGCAGTCGAGGCCCACGACCTCCTCGATGTCTTCGGCCGCGCGATCCACGTCGGCCGAAGGCAGATCGACCTTGTTGAGGACGGGAAGGATCTCCAGGTCGTTTTCCAGAGCCAAATAGGTGTTGGCCACGGTCTGGGCCTGGACGCTCTGGGTGGCATCCACGACCAAAAGTGCGCCCTCGCAAGCGCGCAAGCTCGACGACACCTCGTAGCTGAAGTCGACGTGTCCGGGGGTGTCGATGAGCTGGAGCTGGTATTCAACACCGTCCTGGGCCTTGTAGCGGAGCCTCACTGATTGGGCTTTGATCGTGATGCCGCGTTCCCGCTCGAGCTCGAGCTTGTCGAGGAACTGCTCCTTGCGTTCGCGCGCGGAGAGTGCGCCCGTCACGTCGAGAATTCGGTCGGCTAGGGTGCTCTTGCCGTGATCGACGTGGGCGATGATCGAGAAATTTCGGATGCGTGATGGGTCGACGGGCATATTGGGCCGCGAGGTTCGAGTGGACGGCGCGTGTCTTGATCTGCGGCCGCGCGGGCTGCTCTTACAGTCCGAAGTGGTGCTCCGGCAACTCCCCGAGCCGGGGATTGAGCAGCGCGGGCACCTGGGAGGCACTCGCGACCGCTTTTTTTCAGCCCTACTTCTTGGGGCCTTCGTCGCCCTCGACGAGGCTGAGCTGCCCAGGGAGCTGGTCTGCGTATCGCTTGAGCACGAGATCGATCCCTTCGCGGATATACACCGCCACCGGCACCTTCGTGCGGTCGTGCAGCAGGTGCAGCGCCTCGTTTTGTTCGGGCGTGATGTAGACCGTGGTGGAGATCTTCTTACGTGCCATTGGACTCGACGCTCGAGGTGAGTTCGCCAGAATGACCAGCTGTTACATTAGATTCCCATACGTGTGGTGTCAATGAACTGCGGCGTGGTCATTTTTGTCAAAATTCAATGATTTATAGTACTTAGGCGCTTTTGCCTTGAGCGCGGAGCGGAGGTTCGAGCTCAAGGTCGGGGAGCCCTCGACGCGTTCGTTTGGTGAGCGGCGATCCGCTAGGACCGCAAATCCAGGGCGCTTTCCAGGCGCGCTCTCTCGGGTGGCCTGGTGGACTGGACGACACACTGCCAGGAACTTGGCGGTGCTCCCGGGCGTGGCGGGCTTGCTTTGGACGCGCTTCTTCGGGGCGGAGTCGACGTCCTCTAGCGCCAGAGCCGGCTTCGCGCGAGCCCCAGGCGATGAATCTTCCCGGTAGGGGCGACCCCATGGCCGTGCTGGACGCTGCGTGCTGGACGCTGACTTATTCGGCCCGGTTGTTTTCGGCCGGCCCTGCTGACTACGATGCGATCAGTGCGTCGTGGGTACAGAGGCTCCGGCGCCTCCGAAGGAACCACGGTCGCTCGTTCAACCATGCGGGATGGGGTCGCAACCGAAATGACACGACAGCTCGTGGCGGAGCGCGGGTTTTTCTTCACCCGGACCTTTGGGACCGCGATGCCGTCGAGCGCCGCGGGGCTGGTGCTCGCTTGCCTGGTCGCCTTTGCTCCGGGCTGCGCTGGCTCTCGAGGGGCGGCAAGCTCTACCGAGGAGGGTCGGGCGGCGAAGGACACCGAGATCGAGCACGAGGATTGCGACCTCGAGGGGTCGAGTGCGGAGAAGATCGACGCAAACGGTGACGGCCGTGCGGACATCACTGTCGTCCGCGAAGGAAACCGCGAAGTGTGCCGGGCAGTCGATCTGAACTTTGATGGACTGATCGATCGCTTCACGTATCGCGACGAGAGCGGGCAAATTCGGCGGCTCGAAAGTGACTACGATCGGGACGGGCAGATCGACGAGATCGCCCTTCTGAAGGGCGGCATCGTCGTCGAAAAGCAGCGAGCTACGACGCTCGACCGGCGACTCGACACCTGGCACTTCTACGAGGGGGGCAAGGTGGTGCGAACCGAACGTGACTCCAATGGCGACGCCGTGATCGACCAATGGTGGGAGTACCCGACCGCCGGATGCCCCCTGATCCATTCGGACGTGAACAACGACGGCCGTCCGGATCCCGGTGCCACGATCGACTACTGCAAGGAGACCGGCTACGTGCCCCCGGCTCCTCAGGTCCCCCCTCCGCCTACCGCCGAGACGCGATTCGACCGCAAGAGCCAGAGCGTCGAAGAGCTCGAAGACCGGCCCGCTGAGGGGAACCCCGAGGCGGCCCCGGCCGGGGAAGCCAAAGGTTCGAACGACGCGACCCCGGCGGGTGAAAAATCGGGCGGTGAGTCCACCGAGCAGGGAGGAGGCCAGTGAGGTGCAGCGTTCTGTCCACCTGTGCGGTGGTGTCCTTCTCCGCGCTTGTCGGTTGCGGGGGAGGTGGCGAACAGGTTCAGCCTCGTGGTCCCGCCAGCGGACAGCTCGAAGGCCTGAGGGTAGATGACCGCTCGCGCTGCGATTTTCGCGGCCGGAGCGATCGCGACGTGCGTGAAACGACGAGCCCCGGCTCCGTGGTGCCGAACGTCCGCCGCGTCTATGGGGTCATCGGAAAGGGTGAAGACCGGCGTCGCGTACTGCTGTGTCGCGAGGTCGACACCAACCTCGACGGGATGAAGGACGTCGTCCGCACCTACAACGACCAGGGGGAAAAGCTCAAAGAGCAGGCGGACGCCAACTACGATGGGCGTATCGACACCTGGTACGTCTTTGCCAAGGGTCGCATCCAGCAGGCGGAGTTCGACAGGAACGGCGACGGAACGCCGGACGAAACCCGGTACTACGCTGGCGGTCTGGTTTCGCGCATCCAGAGAGACACCAACGGCGACGGCAAGCCCGACGTGTTCGAGGTGTACGACCGGGGGCGACTCGAGCGAATCGGTGTCGATGCCAATTTCGACGGCAGTGTCGATCGGTGGGACCGGGACGAGATCCGGGCGCGCGAGGAGGCCGAGCGCGAGGCTGCGAAGGGCGAAGCGGGGGGCGAGACCTCTGCCGCCGAGAGCGAAGCACCTGCTGGTGAAACCGCCCATTCGGCGACGCCCTAGCTGTCAGCAGGGGGCGGCCCCCGCCCCCCTCGTCGTTGCGGCGAAGCCTCGACTCCTCACCCCACGTTCCGCCGGAAAATCCGGCGGCTCGCAAAGGGCCTTGCTCGCCGGCGGTTTTCCGCGCCTCGGCCTTGGGCCTTGCGTGCCTCGGTTTGTTTCTCAAGCTTCGATGAGAGCGAGCCCCCGACCGGGTGCGAACGCGGTGGTTCCCCGCTCGAGGGAGGTTCGAGGGGCCATTCCAGTGCGGGTTCGGGCGGGGTGGTTCCCCGCTCGAGGGAGGTTCGCTAGGTTCGCCGCGCCATGGCCCTCGAGCGCCTTCAAAAAATTCTCGCCCGCGCCGGCGTCACTTCGCGACGCCAGGCCGAGGCTCTGATCGTCGCCGGTCGAGTTCGCGTCGACGGTAAGGTAGTGACGGAACTCGGTACGCGAGCGGACCCTCGACGCTCGAAAGTCGAGCTCGACGGCAAGCGCCTCGTCGCCGAAGATCTTGTGTACGGCGTGATGCACAAGGCCCGCGGTGTGATGAGCACGCTCCGGGATCCCGAAGGGCGTCCGACGGTGGGTGAGGTGCTCCGCAGGGTGGGCGCGCGCGTCGTTCCGGTTGGGCGACTCGACTATCACACCAGCGGCGCCCTGTTGTTCACCAACGACGGTGACTTCGCAGCGAAACTGCAGCACGCGCGTTCCAACGTTCCGAAGGTCTACGTGGCCAAGGTTCGAGGTTCTCTCGACGAGCGCCACATCGCTCGTTGGTGTGAGAGCATCGAGATCGACGGCAAGATGACGCGCCCGGCCGAGCTTCGTGTTCTGCGCGACGAGGGGGACAAGACTTGGATCGAGGTTACCTTGCGTGAGGGGAAGAACCGTCAGATCCGCCGTCTCGGAGAGCACGCGGGGACACCCGTCATGCGGCTGGCACGCGTCTCCCAAGCCGGCATCGACGTCGAGAAACTGCGTCCGGGTCAGTGGCGGTATCTGACGGTCGACGAGCTGACCAGCTTGAAGCGCACGTTCGGCGTGCCGAAACGGGTACGTCCCGCGCCGCAGAAGCCCGGAGGCACGTCGCAACGCGTCGGGGCGTCGGGAAGAAGCGCGGGGACGAAGCCCGCGGGACGCCCGACGGCAGGAGGTGGTCGCGCGGGGAGCGGGCGCGCACAGAAAGGCGGCGCGTCAGCGCGCCCCGGTCGAGCCTCCGGGCGAAGCGCGGGGACGAAGCCCTCCGGGCGCTCTACGGCGGGAGGTGGTCGCGCGGCGAGTGGGCGCACGGCCGGTGCGCGGCGTGCTGCGGAGCAAGCGCCCGCCCGTCGACCGAGCGGTCGAAAGAGCGGGCGCCGCACCTGAGACCCCGTGTTGAAGGTGGCGCTCAGTCTTTTCCGTGAATCAGCGTGCGTTCACCGTCGCGAAACGCGATCGTGACCTTACCCGGGCTCGGAAGGGACGTGACGTAGCCCTCACCGAACTTCTTGTGGGTGACGAGCTGGTCCACCTTGAAGGTCTGGTCCATCGAGTACCGGGTGAAGGTGGCTAGGGATTGCCCGCTGATGCGGGATTCCCAGTCGGAAGCTGCCCGACTGGCAGCGCGAGGTTTGGCGGTTTTGGCGGTTTTGCTGGCTTTGGTCGTCGCTGTACCAGCGGTTTTTGGAGCGCGGTAGTTGTGCTCCGAACCGCAGGTCATGCACACCACGCGCTTCGGCAGACGCCCGACCATCGCCACGATGCGATGTCCGAGGTCGAGTCTGCACTTGGTGCACCAGGCGTCGATTTCGTCTCCAGCCGACTTGGGCTTGATCGAGGTCGATGTCACGAGCTCGTTTTCTCCGGTTCCTCTTCTTCGGGGGGCCGGTCGGAAGGTGCCGACCGGCGAACTTTCACCTTGGAGCGCATGTCGGGACGGGGCTTGCCCGAGGTGTTTGGAATGAGCCGGACCTCGGTCTTGATCTCGAAGGACAGGGTGGTCAGCGCTTTGACCAGCTCGTCCGCGAAGTTCGTGCTCTCCAAAAAGTCCCGAAGCTCTTTGGCCAGTGCTCGATAGAGGCCTGACTTGCCTTCGTCCAGCTGTGTTAGCAAAAGCGTCAACGCATCCTTCGGAAGACGCAGGTCGCCGAGGCGCTGTCGCACGTTTTCCGGACCTTCGCCAAGCTTCTCGACGCCCGCCTCGACGAGCTTTCGAACCAGCTCGGGCAGGATGCGCTCCAGACGCCGGCGGTCCTCGTCGCGGACCCCGGCCGTTTCCGAGGTTTCTGACGCAGGAGGGCTGCTCGAAGGCCTGGAGGACGAGTGATTGTTTTCGCCTCCCTTGGGCGGAACATCGCGTGGGGACGAACTCACGGGGCTGGGAGGTAGCCCGCGCGGAACCAGCCGTCAAACAACCTCGAGCGAGCAATCGCTTGCGATGCTCGAAGAAAACAAGAGCGGCCCGACCCCGGAGCGATGAAAGACTCTCCTCGGGTGTTTCCGGGCGTTTCTTCACGGGCGGTCCTGCTACAAATAGCGGCGTGCTAGACGAAGCGTTCCAGAGTGAGCTTTTGGCCCGCCGTCGATCGATCTGCGAGGGATTGGGTGACGGCGCGTTGCTCCTGTTCGCGCCTCCCGTTCGGGTGCGCAATCGAGACGTGGAGTACGAGTATCGCCAGGGCTCGGACTTTTTCTACTTGACCGGGTTCCAAGAACCCGATGCGGTCCTGCTCTTGACTGCGAAGCCTGACGGCTACGCCCTATTCGTCCGACCAAAGGATCCCGAGAGGGAGATCTGGGATGGTCGTCGGGCCGGGATCGAAGGGGCTGTGGGCGACTTCGGGGCGGACGTTGCCCACGAGATCGGCTCGCTCGACGAGAAACTTCCGGACCTCCTTTCGAACGTTCGCCGTCTATTCTTCCAGCTCGGCGAGGATCGTTCTGTCGACGAGCGAGTCCTTCGCACAATCGACCGCGTGCGTGCCAAGGGGCGAACTGGGGTCGAGTGGCCCACCGAGATCGTCGATCCTCGCACGCTGATCCACGAGGCGCGTTTGAAAAAGTCCGCCTTCGAGCTCAACCAGATGAAGCGGGCGGCGGAGCTGAGCGCGCACGCCCATCTGCGGGCGATGCAGGCTTGTCGCCCCGGGATGTTCGAATACGAGATCGAGGCGATCTTGCTGGGTGAGTTCCGGAAGGGAGGCTCACCCCGGGTGGCCTATCCTTCGATCGTGGGGAGTGGCCCGAACGCCACGATCCTCCACTACCGAGAAAACGACCGTCGGATGGAGGAGGGGGACCTACTCCTCATCGACGCCGGGGCGGAGTTTGGTCACTACGCCGCCGACATCACCCGCACGTTCCCGGTGGGGGGGCGTTTCACCGAGGCGCAGCGGTCCATCTATCAGATCGTCCTCGACGCGCAGCTTGCAGCGATCGAGGAGTGTCGACCGGGCGCGACGCTGGACGCGATCCACGACGCGGCTCTCCAGGTGATCGCCGCGGGTTTGGTGAAGCTCGGCCTCCTCGAGGGACCGGTCGAAACGGCCATCGAAAAAGAGGAGAGCAAGCGGTACTTCATGCACCGAACGTCGCACTACCTGGGCATGGATGTGCACGACGTGGGTCGCTACTTCGTGGATGGCAAACCGCGGCCCCTAGAACCTGGTGTCGTCATCACCGTCGAACCGGGCATCTACATTGCGGACGACGACGCGACCGTGCCCGAAAAGTACCGAGGCATCGGGGTGCGCATCGAGGACGACGTGGTCGTCACCGACGGGGTGCCGCTCGTCCTCACCGATGGGGTTCCGAAGACGGTGGACGCGGTGGAAGCTGCGTGTGCCGCTTCTTGACTCGGCTCAGCGGATGAGATCGATCGCCCCGGGGATCAGCTCCGCGCGGATGGGGAGGCGACCGGGGTTCTCGCCATCCAGATCGACCAGAACCTGATCGGCAGGCCGCGTGGGCCGGGCTTCGATCACCCGTCCGCGTAGCGTGTGCACGCCGGGCAGGTGGACGTGGGTGCCGCGGTAGACGTGAGGGGTGAGTGCGATGCTCTGGAAGCTCGTGCGGTCGCAAATGGCTACCACGTCGAGCAGTCCGTCGGAGGGATCGGCATCCGGCGCAATCTTCATGCCGCCCCCGAAGTAACGGCCATTCGCCAGCGCGACGTTGACGACAGGCGCTTCGAGGGCGAGCCGGCCATCCACGAAAAGCTCCACCGGGGCGGGGTGGTAGACGAGGGTGGCGCGAAGCGCGCCCAGCAAGAACGCAGTGCGTCCGCCGAGCCACTTGGGGCCGCGATTGACGATCTCGTCCGTGAGCCCACCCAGGCCGAAGCTCATGATGTTGACGAACGCGCGTCGTTCCGTGGAACCGTCGGTGCGGGTCACGTCCACGATGCCCAGATCGAGTGGGGTGCGCTCGTTCTCGAGCAGGCGCTGCACGCAGGCATCGATGGCGTCCGTCCATCCGAACGTCTTGCGGAAATCCCCACCAGTACCTGCCGGAAACACGCACAAGGCTGGACCCTTCACCGGGTGACCCGCGCCGTTCATGTACCCGTGCACTACCTCGTTCAGGGTTCCGTCACCGCCGACGGCGACCAGTACGTCGTCCTGCGCCTCGAGCGCCTCCCGCGCGATCCGTTCGGCGTCGCGCGGACCTCGTGTCTCGACGACCTCGGCGTCGACGCCTGCCCCCCGGAGGGCGTCGCCCAGCAGGGAGCCGTTACGGCCAGCGCGGCCGCTTCCAGCGGTTGGATTGACGATCACCCTGACTCGCACGAGTCGGGATGGTTCCATTGTGCGCTCCACTTCGCCAGGGTCGCAGAACAACTCAGGGGGTGTTTTTGGCATCTGGCCCGCCTGGAGGCGGCCTGCACCAGTTCGTGGCCCCGTTTCGTCTCCGCCGGGGGTGAGCCGCTATCGACGGGCCGCTTGAAGGCCTCTCGTAGCCTGGTTATCGTGTTACGGCGTCTGCGGTAACGACTCGCGTCGGTACCGCGTCTCCCTCGGGAGCCGGGCGCGCCCTAGGCATCATCATCGTTTCAAGACTGTCATCGAGGGATCGGGCTCAAGAATGGGTGCGGACGACGCACGAAAGCTCTTCGTGGGCGGCTTATCTGATACCGTCGACGCAGACGGGCTTCGCGGCATTTTCGAGGGGGCGGGTTGCGACGTGGTGGACGTGAGCGTGCCGCGTGATCGGGAGACCGGCCGTGCACGAGGGTTCGCCTTCGTGACCTTCTCCAGCAAGGAGGCAGCCGAAAGCGCTCGCACCGAGCTTGATGGGAGCATGCATGCGGGGCGAACGATCAGCGTGAGGGCGTTCTCACAAGATCCCCCCAAGCGGTCTGGTCCTTCCGAGCGTCCGTCTCGTGGCGGAGAAGAGTGCACTGTGTTCGTCGGGAAGCTGCCTTACGAAACCACGGCCAGCGAACTCGAAGCCCTCTTCGCCCAGGGTGACTTCGGGACCGTCGTTCGCGTCGCATTGCCGACCGCGAGCGACGGTCGTCCGCGAGGATTCGGCTTCGTGACGTTGGAGTCGGCTGAGGCCGCCGCTCTGGCAGTCGAGAAGATGGCGAACGCGGAGCTGCGTGGGCGTCAACTCGTCATCACCCCGGCGCAGCCCCGCGGCGGGCGAACGGGGGGCGCTCCAGCTCGCGAAGCGCGGGGCCCTGCTGTGCGAGCGGACGCGCCTCCCTCAATCCCGTCACCGCCCCCCGAGCGGGACTCCTTTCCGGGTGGAGACGCGCCGCTGTCGGAACCCCCGGGCATGTCCAAGGAAGTGGGGCGTCGCTGGGCGGAAAGCGCGAAGAAGCCCGTAAAGAAGGAAAAGAAGAAGAAGCGCGCGGCGGAGCGGTCGAACCGGCGGGAGCGGGGCGGTGCTGGCAGCTGGCACCGCTGGGAGAAGTGGGACGAAGACTGATTTTGCGCGCGGGCCCGGGCCCAGGGAACCGTCCCCTCGAGCCTTTCGTCTCGCGGGCCGACCCGGGGGAGCCCCGAGCGACTCCGGCAGGCGCGATCGGGCGTGTTTTCCCTCTCGATCGGCCGAAAGGGTCAGGGGTCCCGCGAAATCCCGGGCATGTGACGGCGCGGCACCTCAATCGGGGCAAAAATTCGCGCATTCGTCGACGAACCTCCCCCGATTGCACGCCTATCTGACCGCGTGCTACGTAGTCGCCCCCTGGCAGTGGGCTTACCGCTGAAGGGAATCCCCCCAACTCTCCGCCCCCGACCGGGGTGGCCTTGCCTAGCTCCGCCCGATGATCTTCGACTGGCTCTACGGCCTGTTCTCGAACGACCTTGCCATCGATCTCGGCACGGCGACGACCCTGATCTACGTCAAAGGAAAGGGCATCGTCTCGTGCGAGCCGTCCGTGGTCGCCGTTGCTCGCGACGCCCGAGGAGACAAACGTGTCCTCGCTGTCGGTCGAGAGGCGAAGGAGATGCTGGGTCGCACCCCCGGCAACATCGAAGCCATTCGTCCCCTGCGTGATGGAGTGATCGCGGACTTCGAAATCACCGAGGCGATGCTCCGGTATTTCATCACACGCGCCCACAACCGGCGCAGCTGGGTGAAGCCTCGCATCATCATCTGCGTGCCCTTCGGCATCACCGAGGTGGAGAAGCGTGCAGTGAAGGAGAGCGCCGAGAGCGCGGGCGCCCGTGAGGTGTACCTGATCGAGGAGCCCATGGCGGCGGCTATCGGCGCTGGCCTACCCATCACGGAGCCCAGTGGGAACATGGTGGTCGACATCGGCGGAGGCACCACGGAAGTCGCGGTGATCTCCCTGGCCGGTATCGTCTACTCCCAAAGCGTTCGCGTCGGCGGGGACAAGATGGACGAGGCGATCGTCGCTTACATGAAGCGCAAGTACAACCTGGCCATCGGCGAGCAGACCGCCGAGCGGATCAAGGTGACGATCGGCAATGCCTATTCGCTCGACGAGCAGCTCTCGATGGAAGTGAAGGGGCGCGACATGGTCGCGGGCGTCCCGAAGACGGTCGTCGTGAACTCCGACGAGATGCGGGACGCCTTGGCGGAGCCCATCAATGCCATCGTCGAAGCCGCGCTGCTCGCGCTGGAGCGTACTCCTCCGGAGCTCGCTGCGGACATCGTCGACAAGGGTGTCGTGCTCACGGGAGGCGGAGCCCTCCTCAAGAACATGGATGTGCTGCTCCGAGAAGAAACCGGTCTCCCGGTCATGGTCAGCGACGACCCGATCAGCGCGGTCGTGCTCGGGAGCGGAAAGACGCTCGACCACATCGAGCTTCTGAAGGAAGTCACCATCGGCTGAGGCCGATTGGCGAGCCCAACGCGGCGTCGGCCCGCGCCCAGTCTAGCTTTGAGGTAGGTCTCTTTGGGGTTTTACAAGCGCTACAGAGACACGTTTCTGGTCATCCTGCTCCTGGCGGTGCCCTTCTTCTTTCTCCGAGCGAGCATCCGACGCCCGGAGGACATGAACTGGCTCGACCAAGGGCTCATGCGTGTCGCGGCCCCGGTTCAGTGGGCGTCCGCGGCGATCGCTCGCGGTCTCTCCAACCTGATCGGGGATTACGTTTACCTGGTCGACGTCAAACGCGACAACAACGAGCTGTCTCACGAGGCCGCGCGACTCCGAGGCGAGGTGCGTGAGCTGTCGTCGGTTCGTGCAGAAAACAAGCGGCTGCGCCGCTTGCTCGGTTTGCGCGAGTCCATTCCGGCTGAGACCGCGAGTGCCCTCGTCATCGGAAAGGATACGACCGAGTATTTCCGCGTTGCCCACCTCACCCTCGATCACCCCGGTGTGGCCATCCGCAAGAACATGCCGGTGGTCTCTCTGGACGGAGCGGTGGGAATCATCAAGCGCGTCGCGGGGGAGAGCGCCACCGTCGAACTCGTCGTCGACAGTGGATTCGGCGTGGACGTTGTCGTTGAACGGACGAAAGCTCGCGGTTTCGTGCGAGGGGTAGGCGACGAGACGCGCTACGTCGTGAAGGTCGAGTACGTGGAGCGTACCGACGAGGTCGAGGTGGGTGATTTGCTCGTGACCAGCGGTGTCGGATGCCGCTTTCCTCGCGGAATTCCGGTGGCGCGGGTCACGGAAGTGATCAAACGGGATTTCGGCAGCTATCAGACGGTGGAAGCAAGGCCCACCGTGGACTACTCGCGACTCGAAGAGGTCCTCATCGTGATGAGCGACGTGAAGGACTGCACTCCGGAGAGCGATCGAGCGCAGAACCGGTGACCATGCGGAGCGCGGCGTATTTTTCGGTCGGCCTCCTGTTGATCCTCGTCCAAGCGAACCTCTATCGGTTGCTGGGACCGCTCGGTGGGCTGGAGATTGCGGGGGTGCCGCTTTCGCGATTTCTGCACGGTGCCACGCCCAACCTGGTGTTGCCGATGATCGTCTACCTCGGCGTTCACGAGCACTCGATGGCGCGCGGAGCTCTGTTGTCGTTCGGCTTCGGCTGGGCCCTGGACATTCTGGGACCCGCGCCGACCTTCCTGTTTCGGTTCACCGCCGTGGCCCTGTGGTGGCTCGCCAGGATCGCCAGTGCGCGCGTCAGTGCGCAGACGTTCATGACCCGGGCGCCCCTCGCATTTGCGTTCTCCCTGGTCGAAAGCGCGATCGTTTTGACGCTCCTGGCCATCTTCGGGCAGGACAACCGCGTACCCCTGGAGATCGCCAAGGTCGTAATTCCCCGCGCCGTGGCGACGGGGCTGTGCGCACCGGCGATTTTTGCGCTAGCGCATCGGCTACAAGCCGACGGACGCACTGCTCCGCAAGGGGCTTCCGGAGCGCAGGGCGCTTCGACCTGAACGGCGTGTCTTCGGTAGCAGCCCATGACCTCCCTGGTACAGCGATCAGACGTCGGAGAATTCCGCAGGCGTTACCGCTGGTTGATCTTGGTGATCTTCCTGGCCTTCGGCACCTTCATCGCCCGCCTCGGTATGCTCCAGATCCTCGACGGGGATCTCCACGAGGCGCAGGCTCGGCGAAATATCATCGGCGAACAGCGGCTCGCGACCACCCGCGGTGTGATCCGTGACGTGAACGGAAAGGTGCTGGCGGCCAACCGGCCTGCGTACAACGTGCACGTCGTACCCGATCGGATCGACATGGAGGAGACCTGGCCTCGGATGGTCACCCTGATGGGTCTCGAACCGGAGGAGGCGAAGGAGATCCAGGACAAGATCATCGCGCTCAAGGAAAAGGGCGGCAACCGAGCCAGTCAGCAAACCCTGATCAAGGTGGACGTCGATCGCGACGTCGTGGCTGCTCTCGAGACTCACTCCCGCGAGCTTCGTGGCGTCGACGTGACGCCAGCGCCCGTGCGGTACTACCCGAACGGCGAGCTCGGAGCCCATCTGATCGGCTACATGCGCGAGGTCGATGCCGAAACGCTCGCCCAGCGGCCGGAGGCGGGCTACCGAGCCGGGGATCGATTCGGAGCTGTGGGAGTCGAGCGTCGCTGGGAGAGCTACCTTCGCGGGCAGCGAGGCTGGCGTCGCTTCATCCGCAAGAGCGCCCGCCGGGAACGCATCGATGGTCTCGAGGAGCGGTACCTGGGTGAGTCGCGCCTTCAGGAACCCGTGCCCGGGCGCGACATTTCGTTGAGTCTCGACCTCGATCTGGTCAAGTCCGCCGAGCGCGCGCTGCGAGGTCACCTGGCCGGAGCGGTCGTGGTGGTGGACGTGCGCACGGGACGTCTGTTGGCGGCTTTGTCGAAACCCGGCTTCGAACCGAACATCGTGTCGGGTGGCAGTGGCAAGGACGCCGTGCGTGATGCCTTCAGGAACTACTACTCCGATCCCCTGAAGCCGACTCTCGACAAGACGATCTCGGCGGCTTACCCGCCCGGATCGACCTACAAGCCGTTCTCCGCTTTGGCCGGCTTGGCCGACGGCTTGATCACTCAGGACACCCAGGTGGATTGCCGCGGTGGCTACGAATACGGCAAGCGGTACTTCCGCTGTACAGGCGTCCACCGGCACGTCCAACTGCACGAGGCGATCGTGCAGTCGTGCAACACCTACTTCTACGACCTCGGCTCGAAGATCCACATCGACCGCCTCGCCGAAATGGGGATGAGTTTTGGGTTCGGGGCCAAGACGGGCATCGGCGTGAACCCCGAGGCGCGGGGACGAATGCCGACCCGTGGCTGGTACACCCGGCGCTACAAGGGCGCGTTCCGCGGCGGTTTTACCCTCCTCGCGGCGATCGGGCAGGGCGCCACCACCGTCAACGTGCTCCAGTTGGCACTGGCCTACGCAGCGCTCGCCAACGGCGGGACGCTATACCGCCCCCAGGTGGTGCGGAGCATCGAAACGAGCGGGGGTACCGTCGTTCAGGACTTTCCCCCGCGCGTGAAGCGAATGATCGACCTCGATCCGGATCAACTGTCCGCCATCAAGAGCGGGCTTGCTGGCGTGGTGAGTGAACGTGAGGGTACCGCCCATGCGGAGCGCATCGAAGGGGTCGACATGTCCGGCAAGACCGGTACCGCCCAGGTGAGCCACATCACTCCGCGCGGTGTGGATCCGAAACGCGTCTGGTACTTCAACCGCGACCACGCCTGGTTTGCTGGATACGCGCCGAGCGAGTCTCCCGAGATTGCGATCGTCGTGCTGGTCGAACACGGTGGCGGCGGTGGTAAGAACGCCGCCCCGGTTGCCATGCGCGTGGTTCGCGACTGGCAGGAGCTCAAGAAGAAGCGTCGCGAAGCGCGGGTGGGGGACGCCAACTGATGCGCGGCGCTCATACCGTTTCGTTCCGCAGCGGCCCGCAGATCGACATGCCCCTCCTCATGGGCATCGTGGCCATCGCGTCGGTCGGCGTCGTGAACCTTTACAGCGCGACGAGTGCCTACGTCGGGGCGTCGGCGCGAGCTGGCTTGGCCGACATCTACGTGTCCCAAATCTACTGGATCGTGGTGGGACTGCTCCTCGGCATGCTCGTGGCGGCCGTCGACTATCGGCACTTCGAGCGCCTGGCTCCCGTGCTCTACATCGGGGGCCTTTTGTCCCTCGCGCTCGTCTTCGTATTCGCGACGGACGTTCGTGGCTCGTCGCGCTGGATTCGCGTGGGGAGCTTCGCTTTCCAGCCCAGCGAGTTCATGAAGCCCCTCGTGGCGCTCATGATCGCGCGCTACCTGCAGAACGATCCGAAGACGGAGGAGCGTTCCCTCGTCGATCTGATCCAACCCGGGTTGATCACCGCCGTGCCCCTCATCGCGGTGATGCTGCAGCCGGACCTCGGGACCTCACTCATCTATCTTCTGACGACCGTGTCGATCTTGGCGGTCACCCGGGTGAAGCGGAGCAGCGTGGTCACGCTCTTCGTCGGCGGTTCTGCTGCGGCGACCCTGATGTGGAAGTTCGGGATGCACGACTACCAGCGGGGTCGCATCACGAGCTTCCTCAACCCCGAAGGCGACAAGACAGGGACCGGATGGCACGCCCTCCAGTCGCAAACGGCTATCGGCAACGGTGGGCTCACGGGTGAAGGTTTCATGCAGGGGACGCAGAACCAGTTCGGGTTCCTCCCGGATCAGCATTCCGACTTTCCGTTCAGCGTGTTCGCGGAGGAATTCGGGTTCCTGGGCTGCGTCGGACTGCTTTCTCTCTACTGCTTCTTGTGCGTGTGGGCGGTGCACATCGCTTCGCAGGCGAAGGACCGCTTCGGGGCTGGTTTGGCGCTCGGGGTGGGGGCCATTTTCTTTTGGCACACCGTCTTCAACCTGGGCATGTCGATGGGGATTTTGCCTGTGGTCGGTATCACCTTGCCGTTGTTCTCCTACGGCGGGTCGAGCGTCGTGACCATCATGATCAGCCTGGGCATGTTGATGAGCGTCTCGATGCGTCGCTGACTCAGCCGGGGCCGCGAGCGGCACACCGATCGGCGCTCCAGGGACGAAGCCGACTGAAGCGGCGCGCGGACTACCAAGCGGTTTGGTTGCGTGATTCGAGCGAGCTACTCGAACGAGCATGCGAATGCGTGCCCTGCTGCACGCCAAAACGGCAGCGAATAACCAATGCGAGTGGTTCCCCTTGTACGTCGGGTGCTACCGTCCTCAAAGCGGCGTGAAGGAGGAAACAGTGGCGGACGGCACACGTTCATCGCATCGCATCGTCGAAGGGCGAATGCGTGTTCAGGTCCACTCCTTGGTGCACGACCTCGCGATCGGCTGTGACTCTCTGACCGGATCGCTCGACGCCAACCCCGAGAACCTGACCGACGGTCAGGTCGGAGGGCATGTCCGCATCGATCTGCAGGCTCTCGATGCGGGCGGTTGGCTCGAAAATAGGAGGCTGCATCAGGTGCTCGAATCCCGCCGGTTCGCCTTCGCCGACGTCACCGTCAACGGCGCCAGGGAGCTGGTGCGTGACGACGCCGGACCAGTGACTGGGTGGGTCGATTGCCTGCTCCGATTTCGCGAGCGGAGCATTTCCCTCACGATGCAATGCGTGGTCGAGGCCGATGGCCCCAATCTCCGTGTCGACGCCCGGACGAAGGTCTCCCTCTCCGCTTTGGGAATCGAAAAGCCGCGTTTCCTGATGTTCGAGATCGACGATCAGATGCTGGTGGAGGTCGGTCTGACCGCCCAGCGCGAGTGACTCCTCAAATTTCGACTCGGCGGCTAGGGACCAGG
Source organism: Polyangiaceae bacterium (assembly GCA_050289625.1). Classification (GTDB taxonomy): domain Bacteria; phylum Myxococcota_A; class Polyangia; order Polyangiales; family Polyangiaceae; genus NIC37A-2. The sequence goes on from JBNKGC010000007.1 coordinate 26,658, forward strand.
AACGTCTGAGTGCAGCGCCCCGGGCCCCCCGAAGGGCACCGACGGGGCGCCCTTGCCCGCAGCCGTTTCGGAACCGATCTGGGCCGAAACGGCTGCGTGGCGCTTACTCGGCCGCCGCCGGGAGGTGCTCCGTTTCCGTCTCGGCAAGGGCCGCGGCGAGCTCAGCTTCACCGCGGTCGATCTTCTCTCGCTTCTTGCGGCTTCGCTGGAAGAAGTCTCCGATGTCGTCGACGAAGCTGTGGATGACGGGAACCGCAAGCAGGGTGAGGAGCAACGACAGCGTCTGACCCCCGACCACGATGCTGGCTGTGGCCTTGTTGAAGCCCGCGCCAATCCCGGATGAGAACAAGAGCGGCAGCATGCCTGCCACGAAGGCGATCGTCGTCATCAGAATCGGACGCAGACGGTCGCGGTTGGCTTCCATCAGCGAGTCGAAGCGACTCTTGCCCAAACGCCGCAGGTGATTGGCATGATCCACCTGCAAGATGCTGTTCTTCTTGACCACACCGAAGAGGACCAGGAGACCGAGCATCGAGAAGATGTTGAGGCTCTGACCGAAGATCAGGAGGCTCAGGAGAGCAAATGGCACCGTGAGCGGCAGTGAGCTCAAGATGATGCCAGGGTACAGCCAGGACTCGAACTGGGCTGCCAGAATCAAGTACATGAACACGAAGGCCATCGCGATCGCGAACAGGAAGCCCTTGCCGGTTTCCGCTTGCGACTTCGATTGCCCCGTGGCGTGAAGAGAGTAGCCGAACGGCAAGTTCAGGTCCTTGAACTTCGCCTGCATGATCCCGCTCACGTCGTTGTCGCCCGCACCAGGCGCAGCGTTTGCAAGCAAGGTGATTTGGCGCTGTCTTCCGTAGCGATTCACCTGGGAAGGACCGGTCCCGTCCTCCCACTTCACGACCGAGCTCAAAGGCACACTACCGTACTTGGACGAGGGTACGCTCATGAGCGAAAGCGCCGAGGCATCGGAGCGGTACTTCTCGTCGGCGCGAATGCGGATTTCGTATTCCTCTCCCTGGTCGGGGAAAGTCGACGCCTTCACGCCGGCAACGAACATTCGCAGTGTTTGCGCTACGTGTTCGACCGTGACCCCGAGGTCGGCAGCTCGATCGCGATCGATCGAGAGCTGTACCTCGGGTCGCCCCGGAAGGTTCGTGGTGTCGACGTCCACCGCCTTGCCGCTCTCTTTCAGCGCTCGGGTGATCTCGTCGGCGCTCTTCGCGAGGACGTCGAAGTCGGGGCCCGTCATCACGTACTGGACGCGCTGCGTGTTCCCTCCGATGGAGATGTCCGGCACCTCGGCCACGTTGACCCGCAGGTCGTCGGGGAGCTTGGGGAGGATCTCTCGCCGGGCCCGGTCCATCAGATCGAACTGAGTGAGGTCTCGATTCGCCGGATCGGTCAGGTCAACGTAGATCTGCGCGTAGTTGCGCGTCTTCTGAGCGTCCTCCGCTACCGTCACGAGGGTGTGGGTAACATGCGGCAAGTTCTTCAGCATGACCGCCGCGCGTTCGGCCACTAGAATCGTTTCTTCGGCGCTGGTGCCTTCGGGGGCACGCATCGTCACTTGGAATTTGGCCTTGTCGTCGAGCGGCAAGAATGATCCGGGCAGCGACTTGGCCACTGGGACGCACGAGCCCATGACCACCGTGCAGGCGAGCGCGACGACCCAGCGCCTGCGGAGCGAGAAGCCGAGCATGGCCATGTAGGCTCGTTCGATCGGCCGATAGAACTTGTCGACCAACCGGCTCAGGAATCCACCATGGTTCTTCGAGGTCAGCATGCGGGCCGACATCATCGGCGTGAGCGAGAAGCTGACGATCAGCGAGACGCCGATGGAGAAGGCCATCGTGTACCCAAAGCTCTTCAGGAAGCGCCCGGGGATGCCGCCGATGAACGCCACCGGAATGAACACCGCCATCAACGAGAGCGTGGTCGCGAGCACGGCGAAGCCGATTTCCTTGGTGGCGAGCACGGCTGCGGGGAATGGTTTCATCTTCTTTTCGTCGATGAACCGTATGATGTTTTCGAGCACCACGATGGCGTCGTCGATGACGATGCCGACGGCAAGCGCGAGGGCGAGTAAGGTGATGTTGTTCAGGGTATAGCCCTGCATCCACATCAGCCCGAAGGTGTCGACGAGCGAGATGGGAATCGAGATCGCCGCAATCAGGGTGCTGCGCGCGTTGCCCAAGAACAGGAGCACCACCGCCGCGGCGAGCAGAGCACCCAAGATCAGGTGCTCGAGGACCGAGTGAACGCTCGTGCGGATCGATTGGGAGTTGTCACGCACGACCGCGAGCTCGACCCCGGAGGGCAAGTTCTCGGAGAGGGCATCGATACGCTCCCGAACGCGATCGACCACCTCGATCGTGTTCATGCCCGATTGCTTTACGACCGAAAGCACGACGGCGTCCTGCCCATCGTAGCGAGCGAGGCTTTCGATCGCCTCTTCGCCATCCTCGACCCGCGCCACGTCTCCGAGGCGCAAGATTCGCCCGTCGTCGGCGCGTACCACGAGCCGTCTGACTTGGTCCACCGACTGAACGCGTCCGTCGATGCGCAAGGTCAGGCTCTCCGGGCCGGTTTCGAGGTTGCCGCCCGGCGTCATCAGGTTCTGCGTCTGAAGCGCACGCAGAACGTCGACGGCCGTGACGTTCGACGCACGGAGGAGAGTTGGATCCATCAAAACGTTGATCTGCCGTGCGCGGCCACCGATGACGGCCACCTGGCCGACGCCATAAACCGACTCGATCTGACGGCGGACCTTCTTGTCCGCGAGCTCGGACAACTCTCGGATTGGTCTCGAGTCACTGCGAAGGCCGAGATACATGACCGGGATAGCGCCCGGATCGACCTTCGTGACAACGGGCGGATCGATACCGGTCGGCAGCTCGCCACCAATCAGGTCGATCTTGTCGCGCACCTCCTGGACGGCGACGTCGGTGTCCTTGTCGAGAAGGAAGCGAATCGTCACCACCGAAACGCCTTCGCTCGACACCGACTGAAGCTCGTCGACGCCGGAGATCTGATTGACCGCACCTTCGATCTTGTCGGTGATCTCGGACTCGATCTCTTCCGGCGCGGCGCCGGGAAGGGTGGTTCGGACGACCACCACGGGAATGTCGACGTTGGGAAACTGGTCGACGCCGAGGCGCTTGTAGCCCACGGTGCCGAGCACCAAGATAACCAGCATCAGCACTGATGCGAGCACCGGACGCTGAACGCAAATTCTGGCAAGCCACTGCATGGTCGAACTCCTTCTCAGCTGCTGGCTATTCGACCAGTTGGCCGTTCTTCAGTTCGGGGCGGTAGGTGGCGACCACCTGTTCGCCCACCGCGACGCCCTCGAGCACGGGAATTCGACCCTCGAGAGATTCGGTTACGTGGAGCACCCGTTGTTCGAGCACACCGCTCTTGACGACGAAGGCGTTCGATTTCTCGTTCTGCTCGAAGACCGCGCTCTTCGGTACGGCAGGCAGAGGCTGTCTTCCGACGACCACTGCCACATTAGCGAACATGCCCGGCAGCAAGGCACCATCGGGGTTTTCGACCCGGGCCTCGACGAGCACGTCGCGCGTGCTCCGAACGGCCCCGCCGACGTGCACGACCTGGCCCGTGAATTCGCGATTGCCGTAGGCGATGACTCGAAACGTGACATCGGACCCGACCTTCACATTTGGATAGTTCGCCTCGGGAACACTGAGCTCGAGGTGCAGAGAGTCGACGTCAGCCAAGGCCACCACCCGGGTGGATGGCTGCACGTACTCGCCCACTTCGATCAGACGCTCCGTGACGACGCCTGAGAATGGCGCTCGAATCACGCCGTCGCCCACGCTCTTTGCCGCGAGCGTGGCACGCGCCTGGGCGGCGTCGAGGTTCAGTGGAGCCTGCTTGCAGCGCGCCATGACCTGCGCGTACTCGACATCGGTGACCGCGCCGTGCTCCTTGAGTTTCTCGTAGCGCTCGCATTCGACCTGGTCGATTTCCTGCTGGGTCTTCGAGCGTTCGACCTGGGCGCGGGCTTCTTTCAGCTGGAGGGCAGCGGCGCGTACGTCCACCCGAGCGATGATGTCGCCCTCATTGATGTGGGTGCCGCGCTCTACCTTGGTCTCGAGGACGCGACCGGCAACGTTGGCGGCGAGTGAGGTCTCGCGCGCTCCCCTGAGGGTGCCCGTGAGCCGCAAGAGCTCGGGTGCATCGATGGGTCCGACCTTCGTGGTCTCGACCTTGACCTTCTCGGTCGCGGCGGTTTGCACCGCCTGTTTCTTGCAGCTCGATAGAAGGCTCGCGCCGAGCAGAGTCGTGACGAGCAGCGAGGTGGTCGCGCGAGCGAGCCTGTGAAGTGCTGGTGCGGGTGGTTGGTTCATGAGGACAGCTGGGGGTGAAGGGGAGGGTGAGAAAAAATGGGGGACAATGGCCTGGTTCGGAAGTTGGCGGTGACGAGGGAGCATCGTCACCGCTGAACGGGAGACGCCGCGCTCGGGCGGCGCTGAAAGTCGACCGGTTTCCCGCTGATGGCGCGCAGCTGGACGCGAGAAAACGCGAGGTCGGCGTCCGCCTGAACGCGTGCGACCTCGGCCGCGAAGGCGTCACGCTGCGCTTGGGTTACATCGAGCTGCGTCGCGGCGCCGCCGCGGTAGCGTTCCTCGGCGAGCTCGGCCGCCTTTTGCGCGGCAGCTGCCTGAGCGCGGGCGGCTTGGCACTTGACGATTCCGCTCTCGATGCGCTTGTACGCGTCGTAGATGGAGTCTTGGGTCGTACGCTTCGTGCGGTCCTGCCGGACTTGCTGGGCCTCCTCCGCGGAACCTCGAGCGCGGGAGCTGGCGTAGGTTCCCCAGTCGAAGCGCCAGGAGAGCACCGCCTGCACTTGGTAGGAGCTGGAGCGTCCGGAGAAGCCTGTGGCATTAGTCACATGCTGTCGAGCGCTGGCAGAGAGCTTGGGCAGGAGAGCCGCTTGGGCCGCCTTGCGGTCGGACGCGGCCGCCTTCGTGAGCTCACTCTGTACTCGATCGCCGGGTGTTTCGCCGCCATTCACCCAGGAGGCGAGAGACGCCTCCGGCGTGAGACTTGCCTCGGGGAAATGCTCCACGGCTGCGGGGGTGACCCCCGTGAGCGTTTGGAGACTGCGCGCCGCGAGATCGCGTCCGAGCTTGGCATCGGTCAGATCTTGGCGCACTCGTTCGACGTTGGCGCGCGCGCGTTCTGCGTCGAGATTCGTGGCGGCGCCGAGATCCGCTCGCGTGGTCACGAAGCTCAGGTTGTCTTCGGCGCTGGCCAGACTCTTCTCGGCAGCCTCGGTGAGGGCCGATGTCCCGATGAGGGTGTAGTAGGCGCGCGCGACTGCGGTCTCGACGTTCGCACCCACCAGCTGCGTTTGCGCCTCGGTGGCGTGTTCGCGGTGCTGTGACCCCGCGTACCGGTGGTAGTTTTCCAGATCGAGGACCGGAATGTCGACCTGGAAGAACGCGTCCAGTTGGTTCTGCGGAGTGATGACGACACTCGTGTTCGTCCCGGGCAGCTGCACCGCGGTTTCGTATTGGTTGTGGGTATAGACGCCGCGGGCGGTGAACGAGGGCAGAAGGCGCCCCAGGGCGGCACTCCGCTCCCACCCGCGCTGGGCGACCGTGGCCGCCTGCTCGCGAGCGTCGAAGTTTTGGCTCTTCGCTCCCGCGAGGAACGCTTCGAGGGGCTGCAGCGCATGCGCCGCCGATGCGCTGAGGAAGATCGCACCGGCGGCGGCAATTTTGGTGCATGTACTCAATAAATGGGCGCGTTTCATGGTAAAGGAGGAGGCGAGGGTAGCGGGTAGAGCGTTTTCCTTTCGGAAGAAGCGCAGGAACCGGACCGACAAGAGCATGCGAATGTTGAGTTCTTGTTGAGCATGCGCTCAAAAATTAGCGAAACGTTGGGGGAGCGACCTCTACGGGACCGAGCTCAGCCAAGCTCGAAACGGGCGAGGGGCTGCGCGAATTAGGTGCTGCGCGATCCGAGGGCTTCCTCCGGTGCGGAGGGCGAGTCACCGCGGGCGACGGCTCCCTCGAGCACCAGATCGACCAAGCCTCGGACGAACATGCCTTCCGGGATCACGATCTGCTCGGCGTCCGGAACCATCAAGCGCACCATCGTGTAGTGGTGCATCGATCCGAGGAAGACACGAGCGACCACTTCGGCATCGACCGGACGCAGTCGACCGCGGTGAATTTGGTCCTCGAAGAAGCCGATCATGATCCGGATCAAAGCGCGATAGGCCGAGAGCTTCGGCAGCGGCAGTTGGCAGGGCGGACCCGCGTTCACGGGGTTCGACCAAGACATCATCATGAGCGGTATCGCATGACGACCGATCTCGAGCAGGCGCGTCGCGAGTTGCTCGAGCCCCGGTCGGAGATCCATGCCTTCGATGCCGTCGAGGGCCTCGCGAAAGAGCTTGGCCAGATCTTCTGGATCGAGCCGCATCGCCTGCCGGAACAGGTCTTCCTTGGTCTTGAAGCGATGGAAGATGGTGCCCTCGGAGACTCCAGCGCGTTCGGCGACCTCAGCGGTCGTGGCCCGAATTCCGCGCTCGAAAAATACCTCGCGTGCCACTTTGAGCAGCTTTTCAGTGTCGATGGTCGGCGGGCGACCCCGTCCGCGAGGGCGCGAGGCGGCGGGCTTGGGCATAGCCAGTTTATTGAGCGTGTACTCGAAATTGTCAAGAGGTTCGCGGAAGCCCACATCCCCGACGCGAAAGCAGGGCCTCCGCCGGTCCGCTACGCATCCCCGATACCTTAGGCGCGAGCGCGCCTGTCAAGATCGGCGGGCGTCCTGGTCCGTTGAGATACCGGCGGTGGTCCGCTACGCGACCCGCGCGTCGCCACTTGACCGCCACTCAATGGTTCGAGCTGCCGGGACTCGGACTCGATTCCCAGGAGGGGCAAGCGAAGTCGTTCTCTGGAGCGGCACACGCCCTTCCCTGGTCAGGCTCGTCTTCTGCCTGGGAGCTTCCCACGTTCCAGACCTCGCGTTGACGCTGCCGTCCAGTGGATCAGCCTCGAGGCTTGGGTCATGTAGGGCGCCCCACTTCCTTGCGCAGCGCGCAAATCAGTCGCTGTCGATCCTCCGGAGGGCGGACAGCAATCCGAATCACGTTGTCCAAGCCGAACGACGCGCAATCACGCACTCCGATGCCGTGTCGGGTAAGCAGTCGCCTGCGAAAAGCTGAACTGCCGGAGCAGGGAAAGGCAACGTAGGGGGCAACGGATTCGAATGGGTGGAAACCGAGGGATGTGAGTTCTGCGACCAGTGCGCGTCGATCTTCTTGAAGTTGGGCACGACTTTCTTCCACGAACCCCTGATGGGTGGACGCGCACTCGGCAACAGCTTGCGCGGCCGCACTCACGGACCATGCGGGCCGCTTTCTGGCAACCGATCGACAGAGGAAAGGCGTCGCGATCGCGTAGCCGATGCGGACCCCAGGTATGGCGAACTCCTTGGTCAGCGACCGAACGCGAATGACGTTGTCGGGTAGGGGGAGACGCGCATCCGTAGACAAGTCGCTGAGCGAAAGAAACGACTCATCGAGCACGAGAGGAACGGATGCCAGCTCTGTTGCAAATGCGGCAAGCTCGTCATGCTTGGCGCCAGAGCCCGTCGGGGTGCCGGGGTTGCAGAGATACACGAGAGCGGCGCGGCGTCGTGTTGCTTCGGTGCACAGGGTCGCTAGGTCGTGAGCGAAGTCGCGATTTTCGAGCGCGTGGACTCGGCATACGTTCACACCAAATGCCTCACAAGCGGCCTCGATCTCTCCGAAGGCGGGAGTCGAGACAACGGCCTCACTTCCCGAGCCGCCGGCCAACGCCAATGTTGCAATGAGCGTCCACAGGAGTTCGCTTGCGCCGTTGCCCAGCACGACCCGGTCGGGGCAGAGATCCAGCCCCCGAGCCAACGAGTCGCGGGCGTGGAGCGAATCCGGATCAGGGTAAGAGTCAAGTGGAGCTTCTCGGATTGCTTGGATGACTGTGGCGGGGGGACCGTACGGATTCAGGTTGGCGCTGAGGTCGAGGACACCTGCGAGGTCCAGTCCAAGCTCCAAAAGCTCTGGGGCGCGCAGGCCACCATGTTTCGTGTTCATCGAAGGACCGCCACCCCGGCGACGGAAAGAGCCAGAATGATCCAACTCGTCCGTGAGACGACGCGCCAGGCGCGGCTGATGTCTGCGGCGCAGGGATGAGCGAGCCGCGCCCCTAGGACATAGACGCCCGGCTTCTCCAGTCGCACTCCCAGAAGACCCGCGATCATTGCCATCGGATGCCCGGCGTTGGGGCTTTCGGTCACTCGTGCATCCATCCACCATACCCGCAGAGCCCGCAGCGCCCGTCGTGGTTGCAGGTCTGAAATCAGCAGCAAGAACGCCGTCAGCCGAGCGGGGATCAGATTGACCAGGTCATCGAGCCTCGCAGAGGCTTTGCCCAGGTGCTCGAGTGGGCCGCGGTAGCCCAGCATGGCGTCGAGGGTGTTGATGGCTCGGTAGGCCATGGCACCCGGCAACCCGAGCAGGGCGTAGTAGAAGAGCGGGGCGACAAAGCTGTCGGAGGCGTTCTCAGCGGCGGATTCAATCGCAGCGGCACTCACCTGGGACGGGTTCAGCTCGCTCGGGTCGCGGCTGCACAAGGCTCTGAGGGCGATGCGTCCGGGCGCAATACCGTCGCGATCCAGAGCGGTCCTGACCGAAAGGACGGCCTCTCCGAGTGCGCGCACGGCGAACGTCGTGGACAAGAGCAGCGCTTCGATTCCGACTCGAATGGGGAAGGGTACCGGAAGATTCATGAGGCCCCATGCCGCGAAACCGAACCCCACCGGAACGATCAGTGCGACGCATCCGCCACCGAGCAGCGCTACCGGTGCCGGGGATAGCCGCAAGTGGCGGGTGAGAATGCTGATGATTCGCCCCATCCAGACCACCGGGTGTACCGCGGCGGGGACTTCACCCCACAGGCGATCCATGCCGAAGGCGAGCAGTAGTGCCCAGGGTGATGGGGTAGGAATCACGTCAAGCATAAGGGCGCTGCTCCAGCTCTTCTCGAGCCGCACGCCACGCGGTCGCTCCGCGTAGAACTGCGCCGTGTACGGCGGCCCCGATGAGATGTCCCACCAAGGTGTGTTTGCCGGCGTAGGGCACGGGCGTTCGCTCCGATGGACACGCGACGACGATGCAGTCGGTTCCGGTTCCCGAGGCAGCCAACCCCGACACGGTGCTCGAGATCCCCGCTTCGAGAATCGCCAAAGTTCTTGCCTCGGCCGCCACCGACAGCCCCTCGACGATAGCTTCCGACGAGAGGGCAACCGAGGTCCAACACAGGAGGTTGATCGTGCCCGTGCGTGCTGGTCGACCCGGCGGGTCGCCAACCCGGAGCGCGTTGCTCAAGCCGACGGTTGCTACGCAACGAGCTTGCTCGCCATCCTGCGCCACCTCATTCACCACGTAGTGCTTGAGATCGCGACTGGTCAGCATACCCACGGCATCGATGGCGCCCAGTGTGGTGAGACGTTGATGGGTCAAGGCGACGGGATCGACATCAGGACCCAGCTCCGCATTGCAGACTTCCAGCCAGACGACCCTGCTGGCGAGACGGGGACCACCGTGGTGAAGGGCCCAGCTCAGCACGCGTTGCGCCGAGTCGAACTCGACCAGCAAATGCCGCTCGCCGTGATGCACTGTTAGCGTCAAAGCGCCTGCCCCAGGTGAACCATCTCGTAGACTCGTTCGGCTGCTTCGAGCATGTCGAGGCCCGGCGCTCCGATCAGCGTCCTGTCGAGCGCGACTATCCGACCTCCCGCGCGACACGCACGGAGACGGTCGAGCCCCGGATGGCGACACAGGGGGCCTTCCATGCCGCTCGTCGTCACGATGATCTCAGGGTCGAGTCCAATCAGCTGTTCGGAGGTGTAGGCGGGCCACCCGTCAAACGCATCTTGAGCCACGTCGCGCAGCCCGCCCGCGACGAGTACGTCGTGGTAGCTCGTCCCGTCCGTTCCGCCGTAGAGCTTGTCCCCGTGAATGCCGAGGTACAGGGCGTCCGGACGGTCCGACTCGGGGACTCGCGCGCTCACACCGGCCATGCGACGCTCGAACCGGGCGGCGAGCTCGGCACCCCGCCTGGGACGGCCGAGCAGCGCCCCCAGTGCGCGTAGATTGGGGAGCAGGGTGGACATCCCGCGCATCGCGCCGAAGTTGAAGACCGTGAGGCCTGCTTGGCGCAACCGGGCGACGCGTTCAGCGTTGCCGAGGTCGTGCACGAGGATGAGGTCGGGCTCGAGCGCGAGCAGAGGCTCCACGTCCGTCAGGGATGTGGTCGCGCCCTTGCCCGCGAAGCGATATCGGAAAATCGACTCAGAGCTGTAGTGGGTGAACCGCAAAACACGGTCCGGTTCGCACAGCGCGAGAAGCATGCCGTCTGTTACAGTGCTGCCCGAGATGATGCGTTGATAGGAAGCGATGGGCACGAACGTTCCGGTGGCATCCATGACTCCGGTCTGACCGTTTCGCTCCACGGTTTGGGCGGGTGCCGCGGCCCAGAGTCGCAGACCCGAGGCCGCTTCACTCTCGCCAGAGGGCACCACGGAGATCGCGACGCTAGCGACGACTGCAAGGGCTGCAACCAACGCGTTCAACCAGGTCATCGAGGCGCTCCCGCGACCAGATCGAACTCGAGCCCCGCGTCTTTGCGCATGTTCACGCCGTAGACGCTGCGAACGATCCGCGGCGCGATCACCTGCTCCACCGGCCCCAGGGAGTTCTCGTGATCCGGTGACATCAAGAGGGCCCTGTCGGCAAAGCGCAAAGCATCTGCCAGCTGATGTAAGACCATCAGGACGGCAAAGCCCCGATCGCTCAGCTGCCGCGCCAAGGTGTAGAGATCGAGCGCGTGCCCCACATCGAGCGCCGCCGTGGGCTCGTCCAGACACAGGATGCGTGCGCCCGTGCACAACGCTCGGGCCAGCATGACCCGCTGTTTTTCTCCCTGAGAGAGCGTTGTGAACGGCCGATCCTGAAGGTGTTCCAAGTCGGTCGTCGACAGAGCTTGGTGGACTGCCTCGAGATCGTCTTTGCGCAGGCGAGACAACCCGAGGCCATGGGCGTAGCGGCCATGAGCAACGACCTCTCGCACCGGGAGCGGTGACATCAGCGAAGCGGTCTGAGGAACGAAGGCGAGTCGCCGAGCTCGCTCTCGCGTCGACAGCGCGCCGAGGTCACAGCCATCGATCGTGACCGACCCTTCGCTCGGCAAGAGGCCACTGACGCCGCGCAGCAGCGTGCTCTTTCCTACGCCGTTCGGCCCCAGCACGGCGAAGACCTCCCCGAAGTCGACCGCGAAGCTGAGCTCCCGAATCACCAGGCGACGGCCGCGGGTGACCGAAAGACCCGACGCGGAAACGGCAGGATGCGATCGTTCAGGCAAGGCCAAGCTCCTCCCGCGAGCGCAGCAGCAACACCAGAAAGAGCGGCGCACCAATCAACCCGGTCACGACACCCAGTGGGATTTCGGAGCCCAGTGGAGCGGTGCGAGCAAGCATGTCGCAGCCCACCAGGAACGCACCGCCCAGCAGCGCAGCGGCCGGCACGAGACGGCGATGCTGGACTCCTACGAAGGGACGCAACGCGTGGGGCACGATCAGGCCGACGAACGCTACGCTGCCGCCGACCGCAACTGCCGCCGCGGTCAGCACAGCCGTCCAGATCACGCACGACATACGCACCCGGTCAACGTTGACACCGAGGGCCTCGGCTTCTTCCGAGCCGGAAAGCATCACATCGAGTGGTCGGGACCAGAAGAATGCCGCCGCTAATCCACAGAGTACCAACGGTACCCCAAGAGCGACCCGTCGCAGTCCAACGCCGCTGACGTCGCCCAATCCGAACGCGACCATCGCGCGAGCTAGCTCTGGTCGCTCGCCGGCGATCGACGTCAGGAAGCCGCTCAGGCTCCCGAAGAGCGACGTAAGCAAGAAGCCACTCAACAGAAGGACGATCAAATCGTTCGTCGCGCGTCGAATCCCGAGCAAGATGAGGAGCGCGCCCGCAGCACCCGCGACGCAACCGAGTGGCAGCAGCACTTCTGGGCTGAGCCCCCTCGCCGCAAACGCACTCTCGACATCGCTCGCCCCGAGGGCCAGATCGAACAGGAGCAACGCTATTTTGCCTCCCAGATCGGCTCCGGCGGTCGTGCCAAGGATCGAGGGACTGGCAAGCGGATTCTTGAACATGCCCTGAACGATCACCCCACCTACGGCGAGGGCCGAGCCGGCTAGGAAGGCGGCGCACAGGCGGCCCGTACGAAGCTGCAAGAACGTAGCTTGCAGGTGCGTGTTCGACAGGTCACCGGCGCCCACGAACAGTGAGCCGACGCAGGTGAGCATCACCAGCGCAATCAGTACCGCATAGGTACGCATGGGAACCCTTATCCGTGGGGAACGGTAGCCCTACCGTCCGGCAAGGGTTGGGGCACCGTCTCGCAAAGGTATTTCTCGCGGAGCGAGTTCCAAAGAGACAGTCGCGACCAGTCTGGCTCGATGCGCTTCAGCTGGTCATCGAGGAAGGGGCTCGGAAGAAACACCGTGAGCATTTGCTCTCCGGCACCGTTCCACAACCGGAGTCCCCACGATTGCGGTGAGCATGTGCCATGGCCTAGCGACCGATAGAGGGCCGCCCGGGAACACCGTCGCGCCTTGGCGAGTCGTCTTGGCGTTTGATGGTGTCCGAGGCCCCGATGCTCGCCGATGCATAGATGAAAGTGAGCCGGCCCGGGGGGCATCACCACGGTCAAGTAGCCGTCCAAGAAGGAAATCTCGGAGGGCTGCTCCCGGAACTCGAGCTCGTAGACGGCCCCCTGGATACACGGTCCGAACCGGATCCGGTTCCAGTTGTCGACGAAGAGCTCCTGGAGAATGCCGAGCAGGCTCCCCAGCTCCTCCGGCTTTCGACCCAGCATCTCTAGGCGCACGACCTTGTCCGAGGGAAGGTCCCAGGTCGGCGAGGTGATGGGGAGATCATAGTACTCGGTCGTGCTCCCATCGGGCTCATCGCAGACTTCCGTTGGCGGAACGGGCTGAGAGTCTTGTGCTTTCATGCGGTACCTCGGTCGCTCGCTCGGCGACGTGTGGCCCGCTTCTGATCACAGGGGAGAATGCACTCCTCGTGCGCTCCCGCCCTCCGTTCATCCGCGGAGCCGCTGGGTTCTGATGAAGCAGATATCCTGGCTCACGGGTCATCAAAGCTGGTTCGCCTTCCCCGGCGTTGGCTTCGACCTGTCGGTCGCGACCTCGTGCCGAGTGGCTGGGCAAGAGCCCCGAACCGCCTCTTTCCGTTCACAGTGGCGGGACCGCGCCGGATTCGCACCGGCTTCCCTGCGACATCGCAGCCCAGCTACCCTGAGTCGGACGGGGTGTCAACGACGCGACCGCAGCGCTCCGCGTGCTGAACAGGGCCTAGTCGTTCACTACGAAACGACAATTGTACCGAATTCGTGTCGCCGTGGGCCTGCGCTGCTTGTCCAGGGGTGGCCGCCAGCGCGATCTCAGCAGTGCGTTGCGGCATGCGGCACCAAAGGCGCCGCCCTCCGTCTCTCGGATCACCCGTACCGAGCCGACTCGACCGCTGGGCAGGACGATCGCCGCCACTTGGGCGCTGCCACTGCGACCCTGCCTTCGGCTTTCGATGGGATAGTGGCGGGCCAAGAGTTCCTGCATATCGCTTTGAGGTTGAGTTCCTCGTCCAAGGTTGCTGCTCGCCGTCAGGCGAGGGCCCGTGCGTCCGTGTCTCGCAGCTCGGCCCGAGCGAGCTCCTCTGGTGCGGCCTCGGCCACCTCCAGGCCCGGATGGCCCGAGAGTTTCGCTGCCCACCCCGGCGGGAGTCGAACCTGCTGCGGGCGCGGCGGGTGCCTCGCTCGATGGCGTCGGCTCTGGCTCGGGCGCCCTATCGCCCCCGAGCGCCGGATCGCCCTCAGGCTCGGACTCGGGCTCCGAACTCTTCGTTGGACCTGCTTCAATGGCGGGACCTGCTTCAGTAGCGGAGCTCTTCTGCCGCGGACGGGCGGTTCTCGCGGGCTCGACCGAGCCCTCTTCCGTCGAACCTTGCTCCGCTGTCGGAATGGTTTGGCTCGCAACGAGCGCAACGGCGATTAGCGCTGATTGTTCGGGCGAGGACGCAGGGTCCGCTGCCGTATCCTGAAAGCGAAGTGCCGACACCAAAGCGACGTGGGCGACGACACTGAGGAGGGAGGCGAAGGTCAGTCCGTTGTTCCTTTCTCGACGATCCATGAAGCGCTCAATCGCGGGCGCGTCGAGGAGCGGTGTCGAAGCCAAGGGTCTCATGTGGAGGCCGTCCTGAACTCGTCGCGAAATGGTTGTCAAGCCCGCCATCGGGCAGGTGCGCGCTCGCCCAACGTTCTTGACATCGCTTGCGCGCTCACGCATAGGCAGGCGGCTCAGGGTCGCCGCACGTTGCGGCGACAGGAAGGGCTGGTAAGCCCAACCGAAGAGGGAAGCCGGTGAGAAGCCGGCGCGGACCCGCCACGGTATGCGGCCATCCCTCCACCCCGATGCCACTGGCGTAGCGCGCTGGGAAGGCGGTGGAGGTTACGACTGCGAGCCCGGAGACCTGCCCCGAGTGTTCACCCACACGCCTCGGGGATGGCGACGTGCTACTCAGATTTTTGCCAGGCGACCACTCGCCTGAAAACACCCAATTCGCATCGAGCGCTGCTCTCTCATTCTTCCGAGCAGCGGCGGTACTGCTCGCTCTAGGCGTCGCCCTTCTCTTCGCAGGCAACGCCGCGGCACAGAATGCGCCACCTCACCACGCCGAAGAAGCGGAGGCGGAGTGGCCTCCTGACGGTGTGGACGCCGCCGATGCGTCGGAGCGCGCTCCGCTCGACGAGGAGGAGGTACCAGCCTCCGACTTCGCGAACTCCGCCGACGACTCGGCGCCGGTCTTCGGTGCTACCGCCGTTGTTCGCGCTCCCATGCCAGCGACCAACGCCGAAGATCCCACGGCTGCTGGCAGTGCCGTCGACGCCCAGAACCGCGGGCGCGCGCTCGAGGATGCGTCGGAAGCACTCGTCGAGGTGCCTGGCCTGAAAGTGAACAGCACCGGGGGCGCTGGCGCGCCGGCGCTGGTCGCTCTTCGGGGTGCCGAAGTCGGGCACACGTCCGTACTCTTGGGCGCGATTCCGCTGAACACACCAGACTCCGGCGCGTTTGACATCAGTCTGCTGCCCCTCTCCGCCTTGGATCGCATCGAAGTCTACCGAGGTGGTGCGCCCGCCTGGTACAGCGAGGGGGCGATCGGAGGGGTCTTGCGTCTCGTGCCCGCCACGGCCGCGGGTGATCTTCTCCAGGCGACGGCAGGCTACGGATCGTTCGGCCGCGCGGAGCTTCGCGTGACCGGCGCCGCTTCACGTAGCGAGGGGATGGCGCCCACGTGGTTCGGGCACGTGCGCATCCTGAGGGCGGACAACGACTACTCGTTCGTCGACGACGGGCAGACGCGGTTCGACGAAAGCGACGACCGCGTGCTGCGTCAGCAGAACGCTGATGTACTGCAGGGTGATGCACTGATGCATGCGGCTGTGGACGGGCTCGGTGGGCGCCTCTCCTTTCTCTTTGCTGGTCACAGCGGAACGGAGGGGGTCCCGGGGCCGCTGGCCACACCGACGCGGCGCGTACGCCGCAAGCTAGTCCGAGGTCTCGTCGGAGCAGCCTACGACCGTGAGACCGTCGATGAGGACGGCGAGCGAGAGTCCCGCGTTCAACTGGTTGCCAGCGCCAGTCACCAGCTCAACTCGCTCACCGACCTTTACGCTGAGCTCGGCACATCGAAGCAAGTTGATTCGGACGACGTCTGGCAGCGGTTTTTTCTGCGCGCCGCCGGAGCGAGGACGTTTTTCGACCACATCGAACCGAGCGTCATCGCCACCTTGGCGGTCGACCGCTACCGGCCGGAGAATCCGGCTGCGTTCAGCATGCCACCGCGACCGTCAGAACGGACGACGGGGACGGTGACGGTCGAACCACGAGTCTTTGGCACCGTGCTGGGAAAGCGTGCGGAGCTGCGGCCCTCAGTGCGAATGCAGTGGAGTGAAACTGCCATCCGTGCCAACAGCGGCCTCGACTCGCTGGAAGAACGGCAGCTCAAGTTTTCTCCGACCTACCGCCTTGCCGCAGCCATCGAGGCAGCGCGGGGGCTGTCCTTGTCGTCTTCGGCGGCTACGGGCACACGAGTGCCCTCGATCTCGGAACTCTTCGGAGATCGCGTCTTCCAAGAGGCCAATCCAAGACTTGCTCCTGAACGCTCGAAAGCCGTCGACGTCGGAGCCGTTCTGCGTCGCATGGCAGGACGGCTCCGAGGCTCCGTCGAAGCACGCGGGTTCGCACTGTTCATCGAGGACTTGATCCGCTTCGAGCGCACCGCCCAGTATACGGTGCGGCCCGAGAACATTGCCTCTGGGCGAATCTACGGGCTCGAGCTCGGAGCACAGGCCCACTACGGCGAGCGCTTTTCGCTGTCGTCGTCACTCACCGCGATGCACACCGAAAATGTGTTTGGCAAGCAGCTTCCCCTCAGGCCGCCGCTTCAGGCCTTGGTTCGGCCCCAAATGCAGTTCCACCCGGACGCGGTCGACGAGCTAGCGGCCTTCATCGAGCTTCAACACGTCTCGTTCGTGTACCTCGACGAGGCAAACTTGACGCATCTTCCCGGACGCACGCTCTTTTCGGCCGGGACTTCCCTCACGTTCTGGAGTTCGCATCTAACCGTCGACGCGCGCGTCAACAACGTGCTGGACGCACAGGCCATCGACGTGCTCTCTCGTCCTCTGCCGGGGCGAGACTATCGCATGTCGCTCACCCTGCGTGACGATCTCGGCACGTAGTTTCGGGCGGCGCAGCCTTAATCCAAACGACCAGACTCCACCGCGCGTCTGTACTGCGGTTCGGGACGGCCCGGTGCGGAGTGTACCGGTCGAGCAGCACCGCCGAGCCCGCACCGCAGACGATGACGTGGCGTCTGTCTCCCACCAACTCGTCAGGGATCAAGAAGCGGCCCGAGGAGTTGTCGTGAGGAACGGGGCCGTCACGTAGACCTTCGGCAACCTCGAGCGTGCCGTTGTCCGAATGGACGTCGGATAGCGGGATCCACGCCGTCAGCCGAATCCTCGCGCAGGGAGAGCCGTCGTTTCGGGCCACATCGGAGTGCCAAGGCTGCCGTCGATGAGGCAGACTCGGTACGTTGGCCCGGAGTCGCACGGTGGTCGCGCCCAGCGGCGCTTTCATCGCCATTTCGACTCTCGACCGCAGCGCCGGGCTGTCCACCAGCGCCTGCAGCTCCGGTCGTCGGTGAGCATCCGTGCAAGCTGCGCTCAGCAAGAGCTCTGCGTACGAGCGGTCGGTTTCAGCAATCGCATCGAGTCGGCGTTCGATTCCCAAGTCAGGCCGACTGTCTTCGAAGGGCTTGCACAATGCCCGCGCGACTCCATCCATGTGGGCAGCAATTCCAGCGCGTGCTCGCGCGACCTCCTCTGGTGTGAACAAGGAGTGCACTTCGAAGCCGCGAGGATCGATGGCGGAATGCTCCTGGAATGAACTGAGGGTACTTTCTCGGATCACGTCTGCCTCTTCTTCAAAAGTCGACGCCCTTGCGCGCGCGAATGCCCGCTTCGTAGGCGTGCTTGACGTTCTCCATGCGGGTGACGGTATCAGCCACCTCGATCAACTCGGGTTTGGCTCCTCGACCCGTGAGCACGATGCTGAGCTGTTCGGGCTTGCTCTTCACGAGCTCCACAACCTCATCCACCGGAAGGTAGTCATGACCGATGACGATGTTGATCTCGTCGAGAATGACCAGGTCGTACTTGGGCTCTTCGCCGCGACTCGCCTCGATCATCCTCTGGGCAAGCTCGAGACCCCGGCGGGCCGCCGCGATGTCGCGGGCCCTATCTTGCGTGTTCCACGTAAACCCCTCGCCGGAAGTCTGATGATCGATTTCCGGGAAACGCTTGAAGAACTCCCTTTCTCCAGTTTTCCAGGTCCCCTTGATGAACTGCACGAGTCCGACGCGCTGTCCGTGACCCACCGCACGGATTGCCATCCCAAAAGCAGCAGTCGACTTACCTTTGCCGTCGCCGTCATTCAAGACGACGATGCCTCGGCGGATCTGCTTACTGCGGACCTCGGCGTCTTGCTTGCGCTTCAGTGCCTTCATCCGCTCGCGGTGCTCCTCATCGCTGATGACTTCGTCCGTCATGCGTTTGCCTCCTTTGGCCGTGGTTGATGGTGCTCCGGGTGCTCGCCCTGAGGCTCAGGGAGCCAGTCGATCAGCGCCGCACCCGAATCACGTAAAAGTCCCCAGGTCCAGTGCAGGATCACGATCGCGCCCACGATGCCGATGGCGGCGTCAGCCCACACCAGCCCGAACCGTTTGGCGCAAGTGAGAGCGATGATCGCGAGCCCTTCCCAGCTGCGGCCAGGGGGGGACCCACGAGCGTGGAACGCCAACCCAGTGCGCGACCTCGTTGCCATGAGTTCAGTCGGCCGTCAATCATCCAGGCTCGCGCATCGTCACGCCGCGCGGTCCAACGCGCAGCAACGAAACGGACTTGCCGAGGTGAGTTCTGCCCTGTAGGTTCCGCCGCGCTTGAGGTTGGCGGAACCCACATGGGGGATGCCCTAAGAGGGAAGTCGGTGAGAGGCCGACGCGGACCCGCCACGGTATGCGGCCGAACCCCTTCGTCGCGGAGCAACCGCTCCATCCACTGGTGAAAGCTGGGAAGGAAGGCGAGGGACTAGGGTCGTAAGCCCGGAGACCTGCCCCGAGCGAGCGTGCTTTCACCTCGGGGATGGTGAGGGTGGCGTCGGCGAGGCAGTGCACGTCTGCTGGGTCGACGACTATCAACACCCACGCCCTTCCCGGGAACAACCATCGGGAGATATGGGCGTGAAGAGAAAATACAGAGCTTCCTTCTTGGTAGCAGTCTTGCTGGGACAGGTGGCTTGCACCCCTGACGAACAGGCAGGAGTTGAAGGAGTGGGTGATGGGCAGCCCCTTGCCTACGGCGTGGTGGCTGGCGACCGCACCGTCACCAGCATCAGTCTCTTGGAGCCAGACGGTGATGTCCTCGCCCGAGACTTCATCAATTCCGGTTCCGCTCCAGCAGGACTCGTCACGGCACTCTCTGGCGATGTTGTGCTGCCCACCCGGAGCGGTGAGCCCGAAGCTCTGACGATCATCGACCGATTCCGCACGGACGTCATCACTCGTGTGGATCCAGCCACCGGGGAGATCCTCGGTCAGGTCAAGACGCACGAGCCGAACGACAACGACAACGACACGGCGTTTTCTTCAAACCCCCAAGATTACGTCTACTTCGGTCCCCACGACGCGTGGGTCACCCGATTCGAACCGAACATCGACGCGGAAGAGGACGATCCGGACCGGGGCATCGACCTGCTACACATCGATCCGACCGACTTCACCCGGGGCGAGCGCATCTCACTGTGGCACCTCAACGGAGAAGCCGAGCGAGAGAACCCCGACACGATGGAGACCGAGACGGTCACCGTCTACGCCCGTCCATCCGACATGGTTCGGCTCGGCGAGAAACTGGTGGTGGGCATCGCCAGCCTGAGCCTCTCCTATGACGCTGCTGGCAAAGGCATGGTTGCCCTGGTCGATCCCGAAGAGCGCAGCGCCGAGGGCGTGGAGCTACCTGGGCTGCAGAACTGTGGCACCGTCGTTCCCGTTGCCGACGATGCGACCCGCGTGGTGGTGGCGTGCAGCGGGTTCTTCCGTGGTGCGCCTCGCGACACCGCTGGTTTGGCCTTGTTGAAGCTCGAGGACAACGAACTCGCGATCGAACACGTTTGGCGTGGACGAGATGACGAGGAAGCGCCGCTCACCGTGGCCGCGGTCGTCTCCCTCGGGGGAACGCAGGTCGTTGCGATGGCGGCGGGAGCGCGCGCTGTCACAGACGACGAAGGGAACGAACTCGAGCCTAGCACCAACGACGTGATGTACGTCGTCGACATCTCCTCGGGAGAGCACACGGAGCTCTTCGAGGCGAGCGGCCGCTACGTGATTGGGAGCGGGGCCTTCGACTCGCAGCAGGGACTTCTGCTCGTGCCTGACGCGAGCACGGACGCCGATGGCAAGCCCACCGCCGGCGTACGCACCTTCCAGAGCCAAGGAGACGGCTCCTTCGAGGCAGGCGACGTCATCAAGACCGACGACATTCTCCCGCCTCGGTTGGTACGCCCGCTGTAACCACGAAGGGGACTGGTGCATGACGCGACCGAGACTGCACTCGCGGGTCTTCTCGCTATTGATAGCGGTGGGGGTGTGGTGTGCCACTGTGTCGGCGTCGGCCGAGACCATCGTTGCGGTGGTCTCGGAGGCGTCCGCCCCGGAGCTGGCGGCTGCTGGCGAGCTCTTCGCTAAGCGGGAGTCGGGGCATCGTTTGGTGTTCCGGTCGAGCGCCCAGGTCGCCCGCGCCACCGACGCCGAGCTTCAGGCCTGGATCGACGTCGCCGATGCCCTGCTCCTCGTCGCCGTGTTCGGCGAGGTGGACGGCGGATACCAATCGGTCGGCCGCGTCTTTCGCGATCCCAAGACGGGCAAGCTGATCCTCGTGGAGTCTTCGGATCGTTCCCCGCAGCTCGGAAGCAGGCCATGACACTCGCACGGACATTGATGGTTCAGGGGACGGCTTCCTCTGTGGGGAAGAGCCTCCTCGTGGCGGCCCTATGCCGCCACTTTGCTCGAGCCGGACTCCGCGTCGCGCCGTTCAAGTCGCAGAACATGTCGAACAACTCGGCTGTTACGCCCGAGGGATACGAGATCGGCCGAGCGCAGGCGGTACAGGCGCAAGCCTCGATGTTGCCTCCTCGCGTGGAAATGAACCCGATACTTCTCAAACCCGAAGCGGACCAGCGCGCGCAAGTCGTCGTTTTCGGCAAGCCCATCGGGTCGATGCAAGCGCGCGAGTATCACGACCGCAAAGTCGAGCTGCGCCAGGTGGTCGCAGACAGCCTGCGTACCCTGCGACAAGAGCACGACCTGGTCGTGATCGAGGGCGCAGGAAGCCCCGCCGAGGTGAACCTGAAGGAGCGCGATCTCGTCAACATGTTCGTGGCAGAGCTCGCGGGCGCTCCGGTGTTGCTGGTGGGCGACATCGACCGGGGCGGCGTATTCGCATCTCTCGTGGGGACCCTGGAGCTTCTTGAGCCTGCCGAACGCGACCGCATTGCAGGACTTGTCATCAACAAGTTTCGCGGCGACCTCTCATTGCTGGATTCGGGACTCTCCTTCTTGGAGCAGCGCACGCAAAAGACGGTGCTGGGCGTCGTCCCTCACATTCCCGGCTTGCGCATCGCCGATGAGGACTCAGTAGCCCTCGACGACAGGGGCGCTCTCGACGACAGGGCTCACGGGACCCATGGGGAGCACCTGGACATCGCGGTCATCCGATTGCCTCATATCTCGAACTACGACGACGTGCTGCCGCTGGAACGGGAGCCGGCCGTCAACGTCCGTTTCGTCGACCGCGCAGGTGCCCTGGGCTTCCCCGATCTACTCATTCTGCCGGGCAGCAAGGCGACAGTTGCGGACTTGATGTGGCTTCGGGAATCGGGACTTGCCGCTGAAGTCGTGGCCCGGGCGGAGCGTGGAGGCCGCGTTTTGGGGATCTGCGGCGGTTGCCAAATGCTCGGACAGCGTTTGGAGGATCCCGACCACATCGAGTCCTCCGTGAGCAGCGTCGCTGGGCTCGATCTACTACCGATTCGCACACGGTACCGAAGCATCAAAACGACGGCTGACGTCCGCGCTGTGGTGGCGCGGCCCAGCTTTCTTACGAAGGGTCTACCTGCGAATACGCGGCTGTCGGCTTACGAGATCCACATGGGCGAAGTGGAATCGACCGCGGTCGATCGTGCGGCTTTCACAGTCGTTTCACGCAACGGGGTAGCCACGACACTCGCGGACGGGGCGGTCGATGGCCAAGGTGCGGTCGTTGGCACCATGCTGCATGGGATCTTCGAAAACCCCTCTGTGCGAGCGAGTCTGCTCTCTTCGCTCGGCTCCACCAAATCGAACCCAGGATCGCGCCCTGGGAGTCCAGTGTCCACGATGGATGCTGAATTCGATCGGCTGGAAATGGCAGTGAGCAGCTCGCTCGACATGAAAACCTTGTGGCGCCTGACGGGTCTGGAGGAACGGAAGCCACCCGTTTGATTGGACGCTCGAGGCACCCGGCGTCCCCCCTTCGCCACGTTTCGGGTGACCCGGCGAGCACCCCGCAGTCTGCCTCAAGCCTCTGCAGGGCAATAGCGAAGCGCCGCGACGGTTGGAATAAAGGAACGGAGCGCGCGGGAGCAAGCGATCTCGAGCTGGGTTCGGATGCCGTTGCCCCCGTTTCTCGGTGCGGGATACTCCCAAGGGGCTCGGGCAGCGGCACCCGCTCGGCGGGCCGTCCGAGCCGGCAGTCCGAAACGGGGGTATGTGATGGGGACGCTTCTGACCAAGAAGGAGCTCTATCGTGAGATAGAGGAGAAATTCGGACTCGTGCCCGAATGGGTGAAGCAGTTGCCCGATAGCGCGGTGGCTGGCTTCTGGGTCCTGGCACGGGATTTTTGGCTGGGTGAGACCGAGATCCCGAACAAGTACAAGGAACTGATTGGGGTTGCCGTCGCAGGGGCAACTCGCTGCCGCTACTGCGCACTTTTTCACACGGAGATCGCGCGCCTCTTTGGCGCGACCGACGCGGAGATTGAAGAAGCGGCCGCGATGGGCGCCGTGACCATGTTCGGTAGCACTTTCATCAACGCGGAGCAGATCGACTACGAGCAGTTCGAGCGAGAGACGAGGGACATCGTCAGCTACGTTCGGCAGCATGCCGCACCGCAGCCAGCGCAGGCGACGGGGGTGCATGCGCACTAGCCGAGACATCCGAGCAGAAGGTGAGTCCCATTCGTCGACCGACGCGGCGTTGCTGAATCGGCTCGAGCGGCATCTGCTCATCGAGCGGCGAAAGAACACCTTCCGAACCACGCCTCGGTGGCAAGGGGCGATGGCCCGTGCGGCGTTGCGCATGCGCGCCGCGGGCGATTCCGGGGAAGACCTTCGAGTTCCCGTCGCGAGCGCCTTGGTCGAGCTGTGCGGGACTTCGATCGACGACGACGTGCTCGTCGATCTGGTTCGGATCATGACGAGTCTCGAGCTGAGAGAGCTCGGCGCGCCCGCGGGGCCGAGGCACACCGAGGCAGCGGAGGCTGCTCGTCAAAAGCCCGGATGAATAAGGCCCGCGAGCGTGCAGGACGCGGCGGGCAAGCCGCTGACCGCCTGGAACGGCCGCCAGAAGCGCTGGCCAATGTATCACGAGCGGGGCAGGTGCAGGCACTTCCTCAGCGATGAGTGGGTTTCTCGAGGACCTCGCGGACCTTTCGGGCCATGACTGGAATCGAGAACGGCTTGGGCAGCATGGCCACGGTCCCGGTCAAGAGGCCGTGACGCAAGATCGCGTCATCGGCATAGCCGGACGTGAAGAGCACCTTGAGCCCCGGAATCGTCGAGCTGAGCTGCTCGGCCAGTTTCGGGCCGCTGAGTCCCGGCATGACGATGTCGGTGAAGAGCAAGTCGATGTGCGGCGTGGCTTTGCTGCTCTCCAAGGCGGCCTCGCCGCTTTCGGCGGCGATGACCGTGTAGCCCAGGCGCTTGAGCATGCTCGCTACGAGCGAGCGCAGGTGCTTGTCATCCTCGACCAACAAGATGGTCTCGCGACCCTTGGGCATCACCGTCGTGCCGACTGCGGCCTCGTGCCTCTCGTGGTCGCGGGATTCCGGTAGCAGGATCGTGAACGTGGTGCCGTGGCCGAGCTCGCTCTCGACACGAAGCTGGCCGCCACTTTGCTCGACGATGCCGTGAACCATGGCCAGACCCAGACCCGTGCCGCGGCCTGCGGCCTTGGTAGTGAAGAAGGGTTCGAAGATTCGCTCGCGCGTAGCGGCGTCCATGCCTATGCCGTCATCACAGACCTCGAGAGCGAGGTACGAGCGATCTCGTTCGCTGAGCCGTCGGGTCCGAATCGCCAGATGGCCGCCTTGCGGCATGGCGTCGCGAGCGTTGACGGCGAGGTTCATGATCACCTGTTCGAGCCCTCCAGGATCGATGCGCACACGGCCGCTGTCGCCATGGAGTGAGAGCTCGAGTTCGATGTCCTCGCCCAGCATACGGCTCAGTAGACGCGTGATCTTTTCGACCAAAGCATCGAGTTCGGTCACCCTCGGCTGGAGAACCTGTTTGCGGCTGAACGCCAGCAACTTCTGCGTAAGCTCGGCTGCGCGCTCGCCAGCCTCGCTGATCTCGGAGAGCAGCTCCTCGACCGGGCCTTCGGCGCCAGCGATTTGCCCGAGCTCGCACGCCCCCAAGATCACGGTCAGCAGATTGTTGAAATCATGAGCGACGCCGCCAGCGAGGGTGCCGATAGCCTGCATCTTCTGCGACTGACGCAACTGGTCACCGAGCTTTCGCTGCTCGCTGACGTCTGTAGCGATCAGCGCTACCCCTTCCGTCACGCTTGGGCCGGCGATCGGCCCCATCCGCAGCGTCAGGTGCTGGAGCCCGCCCGGTCCCTCGACCGTGCTCTCCAAGTTGCTTCGCTCGCCGATCGCGAAAGCCTGTTCGATGGCCGCGTGCAAGCGAGCGCGTTCGTCAGGAGGGAAGCTGTCCTCGACGAGCGCACCGACGAGAGGAGCGAGCACGAAGCTGTCCGTGGCGCGGTTGACGAAAGTGATCCGGTGTTCCGAATCGACGATGAGAATCAGGTCGGCGGCATTGCCCACGAGCGAGTGCCAGCGCTGCTGCTCGTGCTTGACCGCATCGAACAGGCGCACGTTCTCCAAAGAGATCGCGGCTTGGGCCAACACCGTATGGAGGAGCTTGAGGTGGCGTTTGCCGAACGCCTGGGCGGTGAGAGCGTTCTCAGCGTAGACCAGGGCCAGAAGCCGGCCTTCGAAACGAACGGGTGCACACAAGAGCGATCGCGGTCGTCGAGCGCGAATGTGCTCGTCGTCGACCCAGCGGCTGCCGTCTGCGGGATCGTCGAGCACCAGCACCTCCCCGCTGCGACTGACATAGTTGGCGACCGCGAGCGAGAAGCTCGCATCGTCCGACGACGTTCCATTTCTCGAACTCTTCGCGACTACGGCCCATCGACCGTCGCGCTGGCGAAGGACGAGGCAGCGGCTTGCGCCCACGTTGTCGGCGATGATCCACGCGAGCTTGCCGAGCAGGCCGTCTAGCGTGGTCTCGCTGGAGATCGCTCGAGCGGCACGGCTCATGGTCTCGAGATCGAGGCTTTCGGAGCTGGTGCGAGAGCTGGTGCTTTGGGTGTCGACCGCTTGCTCGGATTCTGCTTTGGAGGCTTCACCGGGAGGTTGGGTGGCGAAGCCGATCTGGGGATGGCGAGTCTGGAGCATGCGGACGACTCGCTCTGCCCCCCACTCCGAGTAGAGCGAAAGCGCCGCGGCCAAGTGCGCCTCGGCGTTGATCGGCGCGCCCTGCTCGAGCCAGTATTCACCGTAGAGTCGGCGACCGAGCGCCTCCAGATCGAGATAGTCGAACCTTCGTGCGGCATCGATTGCCTGTTCGTAGAGCGCTACGGCCTCGCGCTGCAATCCGCGATTGCGCGCTCGCTCCGCCTCGATCATGAGGTAGGTGGCTTGGAAGTTGTCCGGGCACAGCTCGGACCACACCCGGGCTTTTCGTTGCCAAGCCTCGATCAATTCCTCCGCCCGTTGCTCGTCGGCGCGACGCCGCTCGGAGGCGTCCCTGCGCAGTAGCTCGAGCAGTTGCAGCGCCGCGTAGAACTGGGCTTGGGGCACGTTGAACGTACCGGGAAGGCGGTCCTCGACGGCCTGGACTCGGGCGGCGAGGGTCTCGACGCTCGGGGGCTCGCCGGTGAGCGCCTCGACCTTGAGGAGCGCCGAATAGTGCCACGCCAACGCGAGACCGACTTTGGCGGCCCGAACGAGGAAGGATTGTGAGTCGAATGCAATGCCCAGATCGGAGGTCGGCAGGTCCGACAACGCACATACAGCGAAGACCGGACCCGGGGCGTAGTACAGTTCCAGGGGGACAGGAGACGAGCGTGTGAAGAACGGCAGGTGCTCGACGACCTCCTTCCGCATTGCTGCCAAGGGCGCCCCCGAACAGAGCTTGTAGACGTCCGCGAAGAGCAGCTGGGAGGTCGCGTTGATCAGATCACCGCCCTCGATGGCAATCGGATAGGCACGGTACAGCTGGGAGGGGATCTCGCGCAGTGGCACGTGGAAGTAGGAGGACAGCCCGTAGTAGGCGGTGTAGGCACGGCCGAAGACCGTCGGATCGAATAGGCGGTCGGCGAGCTCGATGCCGAGCCGTCCGAACGCCCGAGACCGGTCGTAGCTTCCGCGAGCGGCCATCAAGAAGGCGAAGTAGGTGTAGGCCACGCTCGAGAGGCTGGCGCGGCCGTGGACCAGGGAGATGTTGGTCATTCGCGCCGTGGACCAGGCGTTCAACGCCAACGAGCCCCCCACGTACGTGAGCTGCACGAAGCGCGCGAGATGCTCGAGCATGCGCAACTGCGCTTGATCCTCGAGGGGAGGAGCGTCGATCAAGCTGGCGATGTCGCGGCCGGCGAGGTTGACTTCGACCTGGGCGATCTCCTCTTCCACGAGCTGCCAAGTCGCCTGCTCGTCAGTCGGCAGTGCGACACCGCGAAGCGCGAACGCAGCCCGGTACGCGGCAACACCTTCGGAGAAGCGCCCGATCAGCATTGCGTGATCGATCTGCACAGCGTAGACGGCCAGGCGCTCCTCGTCGGAGATTGCGAGACGCAGCAGCAGCGGATATGCGCGTGCCGCCGCGTCGTAGTGGCCAGACAGGTACCAGGCCCGGGCGAGCTCGAGGTGGATTCCGAACCACAAGTCGCGGTGCTGGGGCTGCGGTTCTTCCTCGCCGAGCAGCTCGGCCGCGATCGCGAGGTATTCGACAGCAGAGTCGTAAGCGCTCGCCTCGAGCGCACGGCGACCACAGGCGAGGTCGGATTCGGCGACGTCGACGCGCTCGGCGACCGTTTCGAGCGCCCCGCGTCCGGCATTAAGCTGGTCGGCGATCTCGAACGCGCGGGCGGCTTGTTCTTCGGCGTCGAGGTGGCGGCGCAGCGTACTACCGATTTCCAGGTGAATTCGCTCGTGTCCGCGGGCGTCGTAGGCTGAAGCCGCTGCGACCTGTTGGACTCGGTCGTGGCTGAAGCGAAACAGCATCCTCGCGGCCTCGTCGGGTTCGAGGCTGTCGTCGGTGTCGGTGTCGGCGTCGGGCAGGCGGGTGAGCACGCCGCTCTCGGCAAATAAAAGACGCTGCTCGATCGCCGGCCACAGCCCGATGAAGGCCTCGACGAAGCCGAGCTCGGCCACGGTTGCGAGGGTGCGCAGATCGAATCGGTTGCCAATGCAGCCGGCTAGCTGCATGAGTCTTTGGGTCTCGGGCGGTAACCCGGCGATGTGCCCGACTAGCACCTCGCCGACATTGTCGGTGCTTGGCTGCCGAGCGGCCTGCTGCGTGTTCCAAACCCACGCGCTGCACTCGCGATCGAAGGCGATCGCACCCGAACGATGCAAAGTGACCAGAAACTGGCGCAAAAAAAACGGATTGCCCCCGGTCTTGTCATGGCCGATGGCAGCCAGCTCTTGCACTGCGTCGGGTGTGCAGCGAAGCGTATCCGCCATCAGGTTCTCGACGTCGTGAAGCCCGATCGGACCAAGCTCCACGCGATGAATCTCGACGCCAGCCTCGGCCAGCCTCCCGATCATCTGCGCCAGCGGGTGCACCGCATCGACCTCCGTGGACCGGTAGGCGCCGATCAGCATCAGCGACTCGAGCGCGTCACTTTGCAGAATGTGCTCGAACACCACCAGGGAGCTCCGGTCGGCCCAATGCAGATCGTCGATGAAGAACACGAGCGGGTGCTCGGGGCTTGCGAGAGCACCGATGAAGCGCTCCATGACCAACTTAAAGCGATTGAGTCGGTCGGCGTCGCTGGTCTCGAGCAAGGGCGGCTGCGGTCCGAGGACGAGCTCGAGCGACGGGACGAGTTCAGTGAGCAAGCGGCCGCTCGAGCCAACGGCGGCGAGGATCTTCTCGCGCCATCCGGCCAAGCGTTCATCGCTCTCCTTGAGCAGCCTTGCGACCAGGTCCTCGAAGGCCGCGACGATGCCGGTGAGCGGGGTCGCGCGCTTCAGCAGATCAAACTTGCCGGAGATCATCGTTCCGCGCTTCATTGCGAGCGGCCGCTGGAGTTCGCCCACCAGCGAAGACTTGCCGATCCCCGGTGAGCCGCTGACCAGGACCAACTGGGCTGGCGCACCGGCGGCCAGATGATCGAATACCTCGAGCAGGTTTCCAATTTGCTCGTTACGACCGTACAGGCGGTCGGGAATGTGGAAGCGGTCGGAACGATCGATCAGGCCGAGCGAGAATTCGGAGATCGTCCCGGTGTCCGCGAGCTGTTCAGCGCAGCGATGGAGGTCGGCGAGCAGACCCGTAGCGCTCTGGTAGCGACGTTCGCGGTCTTTGTTCATCAGCCGCTCGACGATGGCCGAGACCACCCGGGGGATTCGTGGGTCGCGTTCGTGCAGCGGGGTGGCCCGCACGGCGATGTGCGCGTGAATCCACCCTAGCGAGTCGTCGGCTTGAAAAGGCAGTCGATTCGCGAGCAGGCGATAGAGCACGATCCCCAGCGAATAGAAGTCGCTGCGACAGTCGACGCCACAGTTCATGCGCCCGGTCTGCTCGGGGGAAAGATAGGGCAGCGTACCGACGAGGTCCTCGCGGCCCGAGAGCTCCGGAAGCTCGGTTTCGAGGCGCATCGCCAGGCCGAAGTCGATCAGTTGCACGCGCCCGGACTCGGGTGCCCAAATCAGGTTGCGTGGCTTGACGTCGTAGTGCGTGATGCCTTGCCGGTGTACAGCTTCGAGCGCGGACGCCGTCGCGATGCCGATGTCGAGCACGGTGGCGAGATCGAGCTCCTCGGACGGGAAAGACTCGAGGTTGCCACGCGCGCCGATGTCTTCCATCACGAGCGCCGCGTGACTGCTCCTGACGTGTTCGAACCCGAGCGCCTTGGGTACGTTTGGCGAATCGACCGACGCGAGCATCCGGTACTCGTGCCGCAAGTGCGCGACATTCGCCGGTGTCAGCTGGCCCCGTGTGAGGGCCTTGATGACGACACGTTGCCCGTCGTCACGGCGCGCGCGACAGATGACGCTACGCCTCGACTCGTAAAATGGGATGTCGATTGTATGGCGCTCGATAGCGAGCCCCTCGCACGACTCCCCCCAGGTCCGAATAGGACTTCCGCCAACCCTGGTCACGTCCGCTTGCTTCACGAAATCGTGAGCGCCTCGGGCACCCTGTGTCAAATAGTCCCGATTGACGCTGCCGGTTGCAACAGGGCGTCGCTGCGCATCGCAACAAAAGGCGGACGCTGCGGGCCCTCTTCCCCGAAGGGGCCCGCAATGTCCGGAGCCCACTTCGCGTCGGGATCTAGTTCTCGTACCCGTAGACCTCGAGCTCGTTGATGCGGGCGTAGAAGTACTGGTTATCAGGCCCGCGGCGACTCAGCACGCGGATGGAGTCCGTCACGAAGGGCTCGAAATCAGCGTGGGTGCGCTCGACGCTTCGGGTCGAGCATCCTCCCAGCCTTTTCGAGCAGGGTGGCGACGCGCTGGGCCGTGCGGCGGGCGACGTCGGCGACCTGCTCCGGGGAAGGCTCGGGCAGCCCGTGGAATTCGACGCCGCCGTCGTCGAGCTCGACGCAGACGCCGTCGAGAACGAGCGAATGGAGGTGCACGTTCAGGCGGAGCGCCGAGTCGAAGCGTTGGCAGATGGTGATGCCGCCCGTGTGCGCCTGGCTCACGCTGGCGAGACCGAGTGCCTTCTTCGCGCGGCGCCGCAGTGACCGCTGCACCTCGCCCGTGAACGCTCGCAGCACTTTTGAGCAGAGCAACTTGCTCGTAGCCGGGCAAGGCGCGCAGGACGACCAGATGCTCGCGGAGGTCGGTCTGACCGCCCGACGCGAGTGACTCCTCAAATTTCGACTCGGAAAAGGTCGTCCAGATCGGCCTTCGTGAGCTTCTTGGCTCCGCTCGCGTCCTCGCTGAGAACCGAGGAGACCAAGTCCTTCTTCTTCTGTTTCAGCTGAAGGATCTTCTCTTCGATGGTGCCGGCCGCAACGAGCCGATAGACGCTGACCACCTTCTTCTGACCGATGCGGTGGGCGCGGTCGGTGGCCTGGTCTTCGACGGCGGGGTTCCACCACGGGTCGAAGTGGATCACCGTGTCGGCGGCTGTGAGGTTCAGGCCGCTACCACCCGCCTTGAGGCTGATGAGGAAGACGGAGATGGTCGGATCGCCTTGGAAGTTGTCGATACGGTCGGCGCGATCGGTCGTGGAACCGTCGAGGTACTCGTAGCGGATCTTGTCTTCTTCGAGGGCGGCCGCCATCAGCTTCAGCATCGAAACGAACTGGCTGAAGATGAGCACCTTGTGGCCGCCCGTTTCGACCTCGTCGACGAGCTCTCGCAGCGCGCTCAGCTTGCCGCTGTCGTCGTTGCCGAGCTCCTTCGGGATGCCGAGCAGACGGGGATCGCAGGCGGCTTGTCTCAACTTGGTGAGGCCCGCGAGGATGTGAAGTTGGCTCTTGGCGACGCCGACGCGCTCGACCTCGCCCATGACCTGGGCGCGGACTTCGCGGAGTACCTGGAGGTAGATGGCCTTCTGCTCCGGCGCCATGTCGATGATCTTGTCGAACTCCATCTTCTCGGGGAGATCTTTGGCCACCTCCATTTTGGTGCGGCGGAGGATGAAGGGGTGAATGACGGACCGGAGGCGAGCCGCCTGCTTGGAGTCCCCCTGATCGATGGGTCGGGCGTAGCGCTCCTCGAACTTCTGGAGGGGCCCGAGAAGGCCGGGGCTCACGAATTCGAAGATCGACCAGATCTCACTCAAACGATTTTCGATCGGCGTACCGGTCAACGCCAGGCGATGTTCCGCAGGCAGTTCCTTCGCTGCCTGAGCCGTCGCGCTCATCGGATTTTTGATGGCCTGGGCTTCGTCCAAAATGGCGTAGTCGAGCCGAAGCGCCTTCAGAATTTCGATGTCCCGGCGCAAGAGAGCATAGCTGGTGATGATGACGTTCACCTCGCTCAGCTCGTCCTGCTGCTCCTTGCGGCCGGCTCCGTGCCACAGCGACACGGTCAGGGTGGGGGCGAAGCGTTCGAGCTCCCGGTGCCAGTTGGTCACGACCGAGGTTGGACACACGATCAGGACCCGCAGAGGCTCGGTCTTCTTCTCGTTCTTGAGGGAAAGCAGCAGGGCGATCGTTTGAATCGTCTTGCCGAGACCCATGTCGTCCGCAAGCACGCCGCCCGAACCGATCTCGTGGATGAATCGGAGCCAGGAGAGGCCTTGCTCCTGATACGGGCGCAGGGTGGCCTTGAGGCCTCGCGGCTTGCGCACCTTTTTGATCTCATCGACCTCGGCGAGCTTTTTGAAGAGCGCCTTGGTGCTCGCCGCGACGGTGCTGCTGTCGGTTTGCTGAAGGAGCTCTTGGACGCGCCCCGCTTGGCTCAAGGGGAGTCGGCCGTTCTTTCCTGCGGCCGAAATCAGCTCGACCTCGCGATCGAGCAGCGCCTGGACTCGATCTGCATCGATCATCGCGTACGAGTTGTCGTCCAGACGAACGTACTTCTTCCCTTCGCGCAGGCAGCGCTCGAGTTCGGCACGATTGACACCGACGCCCTCGGCTTCCCAGCTGATCTTCACGCTCAGCCAGTCGACGCCGCTCGAGACGCGGGCCTTCATGCTGACCGCTTGGTTGCGAATGGTCGTCCCGATCAGCTCTTGTGGGACGAAGAGGTCCCATTTCTTCGGTAGGGAGGCGACCCCCTCCGACCAGAAGTCGATGGCTGCCTGACCATGGGCGACGAAATGTTCGCCGCCTTCGTCCGCCTGGAGGCCGAGGTCGAGAAGCTGTTCAACGGCCGCCTGCTGAGCTGCGATGTCCGTGCGGATGCAGCGAGCTCGCTTTTGGCCTTCTTCGGGGGGCAGGATGATCACGGGCGGTGAAATCCCGTCGGCTCGCACTTCGACTTCGAGGTCACCGTACTTCGCTTTCAGCGTGGCGTTGGCGTCCGTCAAGCCTCCTCCCGCCGTCAGGCTGAACGTTGGGTGCAGATCGACGACGTCGGCAACCTGGGACAGTTCGGGGAGATCGGCACCGACTTCCAGAGCCACTCTGGGGAGTCCGGAAGTGATGACGCTGATGAGCTCTGAAGCGGGCTCGGCAATCGTCGGGCTCTTCAGGAGCCGACGGAGAGCGGCCGGTGAAACCCGGGGGTCGATGGGGCGGGCGATGCCCTCGGAGGTGTCGATGTGCCAGCCTGGCCACCCCTCGAACCAGCCACCAGCCGTCATTTGGAACAGGCGCCGCTCGCCGCTGCGATCAAAGGTCACCTTGGCCACGATGGTGTCCGCTCCCACCATCTCGAGATCGAAGCGCGGTTTGAGCGCGTCCTCTGCGAAGCGCAGCTGCATCAAGGCGGGCTCGAGGAGAACGCGGCGCCCCTTGAGCAGGGGAAGAAGTTCGGCCGCATCCTCACCCCGGATGTCCACCGCCGGGTGCCGAGGATTGCCGGATTCGAAGCGAGCGAGGACCCGAAGGGCGTCGCGATCGGGGGTAGGGGCGACGGCCTGCCAGCTCAGCGCCACGCTCGGAAGGAGGGGAACTCGCGCCTCCATGTCGAGCACGGTGACGGTCAACCCACCCTGACGAACGTGCACTCGGAACTCGAGTTGGAGTTGTCGGGTGGCGCCCTCCGGGGCCATCCAAGCGCCGATACCCGTGGGGCGAGCCGTAGCGTCGAGGCTGGGAGGCGGCCTCAGTCCCGGAGGCACGGCAAGCTGCTGGTTCTGCGCTCGCCGCCGTCGCTCGCGGCGCCGACTCGACTTGCTGGGCTCTTGATGCTGCGCGGCATGATGGGCGTGCTGCGGGGGGTGTTGCACCTGCGCCGCAAGCGCTTGGTTGGGGGCAGGTTGCGGAGCGCTTCTCGGCAGCTTCGAACGCGCCTTGTTCCGCACGGTGATCAGGAGTGCCGCCACGTGCTTGCAGTGCTGCCCGGTCTTCTTGAACGCGGGGCAGGTGCAGCTCGACGTGATTCCTTCACCGCCCAAGCGAATCGAAACTTGGTACGGCTCGGCGTCCGAGCCTTTGACGGTGCATTTGGCCGTGGCGTCGTTGATCGAGATGTTCTCGACTACTTTGCGCTTCTCGTAGTCGAGGCCGCGCAAGAACGTGCGTGCCCCGAGCAGGCGCCGGAGACCACGGTCGGAGAGTGTAGAGAGCGCGTCGGCGAGTGAAGACAAGGTGGCGTCCTCGATGGGTTTGAGTCGTCAGATCAGGAAGGAAGCTGCGGCGAGGCCCGTCATGACGGTCGCCTTGGCGAAAACTTGGGCTAGTGGCCCGCAGGTGCGCAGGAGTGAGCCGATCTCGCTAGCTGCCTGAGTCGTTCTTGGGGAAGGCGAACTGGAGCGACGGTCTGCGGTCACCAAGGTGGTCGCCGCAGCGTCGGCTGCCAAAGCAGCAACCAACCCCCCTATCGACGCTACCACGGCGAAGGCAGCCAGTCCCGAGGCGGCCGTCGTGCTCTCGAACAGAGCTGCGATGCTCGCTGTTAGCCCGATCGGAACGCCCAGAATGAACCCCAGCGGAGTCAGGAGATTCTTTCGCGGTTCCACGTGGAGAGCGTCGATGCAGCTTCGGTAGCTGGGCGCGAACTCGGTGGGGATCTCGACCGCAGAGCCTGTCTCGTGGAAGGCGGCGAGTTGGCGATCCACTTCGGAGCTCGTGCGCTGGGCTCCTCGGGACACACCGAGGAGGCCGCTTCCGGAAAACGCCGCCGCAGCCGCCGCGCCCAAGGAGGCGCACCAAATGCCGAGCCACGGATCGACCGACTCGGCCGCGGTGGAACTGGGGGCGAGCCAGCGTCGCAGCAGCAGGGCCCCGAGCAACGCCGTGACCCCACCTGCGATGTTGAGCGCGGTGCTCGCGATGGGAGCGAGGGAATCTTGGGCGGCGGCGAGACGCGCGGCGCGCTGCTTCGAGTCGGCCGGGGCGTCGACGATAGAGAGCATGCCTTGCGCCGTGTGAAACACCGTGCCGGCTAGCTGCAGACTGAAGAGCAGAGGAGCGACCGAGAGCACCGCTGCAACCAGGAGCATTTCGAGGAGCAGGGGCGTGTCGGGGAGCTTGGTGGCCTCCGCGCGCATCGCCCCGTACCACCAGACAGAAAGAAGGGCGGCGGCAATCAGAAGGACCGTCGCGGGCAATCCACGAAGTCCGTAAGCGCAGGCGCGCGCGAGCCGCAGCGCCACCAGGGTCGGCGTTTTCGCTTCGCTCGAGGTGCCGCTCCGTCGCATTCGTTCGAAGGCCCAGCTCGCGGCCAGGACGACGGCGATGGCCACGAGAATCGAAAGCACGGCGGGAAGGGTACCCGCGCCTCCGCTGAGCCATACTGCTGCAGCGGTCGCTCCGCCGATCAACGTCACGAGACTCGCTACGCCGCCGCGAATGAATGCAAGCGTAGGGTTTTCCCTCTCCGTGACCCGCATGCTGCCCGTCCCGAACGCGACTGACAGGGCCCCGAAGGCTCGAACCAACAGGGGCAAGACCGCGAGTGGAGCCGCTGCTGGATTGCTCGCCAGAACTCCAGCGGCTACGGCCAGAGCGACGGCGTTGCCAAGGCTCGCCGAGAGAAACAGGTCCGAAGTGAGCCGGGTCCCGGCGCCCAGGCTTGCTCCCAAAAGCCGCGAAACTGCAGCGGGGTTGCGGGTGTCGGTGAGCCCCACCAAGCGGTGGTGGGCGCTCACACTCGCCGAACCGTCGAGAATCGAGGCCCCGCGGTGGATCAACGTGGCCGCCAGAGCTGCCCCCAGGGCATGACCCGAGGCGAGGCGCGCCGCATCCAAGGCGAGAGCGCCGGGGTCTTCGGCGCCGAGGCCACCCTTCATGACGAAGGCGAGGGCAAAGGTGCCGAGGAAGCCCAGGGCAGCGAGCGACTCGGTGAGCATGGCCGCGATCCCACCGGATCGACTTGCCAGCGACAGTGCCGCATCCGTCGATGAAGCGCAGGTGGTCGCCACTCCACCGTTGGCTCGGAGGGCGAGTCGTGCAGCGAAGTGAACCGAGGCGCAGGCGGAGACTCCTCCGATCACGAAGGTGAGGCCCAACCAGAACGCGGCCTCGACCGTGGAGAAATGAGGGGTGGAAAGCCCCAGCGTCGCCGCCGCCGCCAGCAACAGCACGAGCGTCGCGCCGGTGGCGATGGCCACGCTGCGGTACTGGCCCAAGAGAAAGGAAAGCCCCGCGCGCTCGACTGCCGCCGACAAACGTCGCACTTCCGGTGTTGAAGGCGCGCGGCTCGATAGCCACGCGCCCAGTCCGAGGGCGAACAAGAGCCCACTTGTGTGGATCCCGAGGATGAGAATTGTCGAGGTCACGTCGACACTGAGTCGCAGCCGGAAGGTCCGAGCTGGGGGCCGAGCTGAGGTTCGAGAATACTGCTCTCGAAACCAGGCCCGGCGAATGAGCCGCTCTGCGGGATCACGTCCGTTGCGAACACGGCTGCCAGCCAGTGGCAGATGCGGTGGGACCGCGAGGCCGCTTCGCTCACGGCTCTCGGAGAGGACTCGGAGAACCGGACGGAGCCGCTCCCCCGCAGGAGCGACGCGCCTAGAACCTGGCTCGTAGCAAGGCTTTGTGTCCGGAGCAACCCGTGAGGAGCGGGTCCCCCACCGGGAGAGCGCAGGAACAACCCGAGGCACGCGAGGCCGCAGGCC